>JAEZVM010000288.1 GCA_023420795.1 Pseudomonadota bacterium | reverse complement strand
ATCGGCGCCCTCAGACCAATATCAATCAGAAATCAGAAGGATTGGCGGCATCTGCCGCCAGAAAACATGGCGAGAAGACAATTTGATTTAATCGTGTTCGACTGGGATGGCACTCTGATGGATAGCACCGCGACCATCGTGACCTGCATCCAGGCTGCCGCCAAGGATCTCGGCCTGCCGATGCCCGATAGCAGGAAGGCTTCCTATGTGATCGGCCTCAGTCTGCCGGACGCAATGCAAACGGTGTTGCCGGGACTCGATCCGAAATACTATCCGCACATGGTGGAGCGCTACCGTTATCACTACCTGACTAAGGATAAGGGGCTGACGCTCTTCGACGGCGTGCGGGAAATGCTAACCGACCTGTCGCAGCAAGGTTATTTTCTGGCGGTCGCGACCGGCAAAAGCCGAGTCGGCCTGAACCGGGCGCTCGATACCGCCAATCTGCTGTCCGTGTTCGATGCCACCCGCTGCGCCGACGAAACTTTCTCCAAGCCGCATCCCGCCATGCTGCAGGAGCTTACGCGTGAACTTGGCCAAGACATGCAGCGCACGGTGATGATTGGCGATACCACGCATGACCTGCAGATGGCGCTCAATGCGGGCGCGAAGGGCATCGCTGTCCATTACGGTGCGCATGCCGGCTCGGAATTGGAGGCGCTGGATCCAATCTTTTCGGCAAACTCGGTCTTTGAGCTGCACGCATGGCTCAAGGAAAATGCATAATCCGGTCATGGAAGACGTGGCCATCCCGATTTGTGCATCGTCGGCGCTTGAAGAAGGCGGCAAGGGCGTACGTTTTCCGGTGACGGCTGGAGGCGAGGATCGGACCGGTTTCGTAATTCGTTACGGAAATACGGTATATGGCTACCTGAATCGCTGCGCGCATGTGCCGATCGAGCTGGACTGGAACGAAGGTGAGTTCTTTGAATCCAGTGGACTTTATTTGATGTGTTCGACGCATGGCGCGATTTACGTGCCGGAGAGCGGGCGATGCGCCGGCGGGCCCTGTCGCGGCGGAAGCCTGCGGCCCATCGTGGTCTTCGAGCAGGATGGTCAGGTGTTCTGGCGTCCGGATGACTACATCAGACCGGCAATGGCTTGAAAGCTATCGATACAAGGAAATGGACAATGGCCGATAACGACCTCGAACAAAATGCCCCCGCACGCTCCAGCGCTCCGGAGCGCTGGGAACGGGACGTCCTGGAAAAGCTCGCATTTGCGACACTCGCGGAGCAGCGTGCGCGCCGCCGCTGGAATATTTTCTTCCGCTTTGTGACGCTGGGAGTCATCGTGTTTGGCATATGGGTGGCATCCGGCTTGAGTAATCAGGAGGCGGAAATCGTCGGCCCTCATACGGCCCTGATAGAGATTGATGGCACGATCGAATCCGGGACGGCTGGCGCCGCGGATGCCGTCATTCCCGCGCTTAATCGTGCCTATTCGGACAGCAATTCAGTCGGTGTCATCCTGCGCATCAACAGCCCCGGCGGCAGCCCGGTGCAGGCCGGCATGATCAACGATGAAATCGTGCGACTGCGCCAGGAGTTCCCGCGCAAGCCGCTCTATGTGGTTGTCGACGAAATCTGTGCCTCCGGCGGTTATTACATTGCTGCGGCGGCGGACAAGATTTTCGTGAACAAGGCCAGTATTGTCGGCTCCATCGGCGTCCTGATGGAAGGTTTCGGCTTCACCGGCCTGATGGAAAAGCTTGGGGTGGAACGCCGCCTGATGACGGCGGGCGAGAACAAGGGGTTCCTCGACCCGTTCAGCCCACAGAGCGCGAAACAGAAAAACTATGCACAGGAAATGCTGGATGAAGTGCATCAGCAGTTCATCGATGTGGTTCGTCAGGGCCGCGGCGAGCGCCTGAAGGAAACGCCGGAGACGTTCTCCGGATTATTCTGGAGTGGAAGCAAGGCTGTTGAAATCGGATTGGCTGACGGTTTTGGCACCGTGGACTCGGTGGCGCGGGATGAGCTGAAAGCCGAGGAAATTGTCGATTACACCCAGCATGAAGCGCTATCCGAGCGCCTCCTGAAGAAATTCGGCGGCGCCGTCGGCAATGGTGCGGCGTCTGTGCTCTGGAGTGGCCCGGCAAAATCCGGCTTCCGATAAAGCACGAAGTCGCCGTTCTTGAATGTTCTGGATGGCGACTTATACTGAACGTGCTTGGTTCCGGTTTCGATCCTGACACGCATAAAAAGTATGCAGCAGGAAAAATTCACGAACCGGGCATTTGATGCCGCGTCTCGGACGCGGGTTTGAGAAGCTTCGGTCTTCTCTGAGACTGCCCGATGGGCATGCAAAACGGCGGCGCAATACCGCCGTTTTGCGCGTCTGGATGCTTAATTCGCGAGGAACAGGAACACCGTCGGCTTTTTGTGAAAATCCGGCGTCTTTCCTGTTTTCAGATCAGCCATCCACTTCCCTGCAGCTTGTGTCCTGATCGATTCCGAGCTCAGGCTCAGATCCGTTGCAACGCATACCAGCGTGTTTGCATGGCAGGTCGTGACAATCGCCTCCAGGAGCGCGCCATTGCGATAAGGCGTTTCGATGAAGAGTTGAGTTTGCTTTTCCAGGCGCGAACGTTCTTCGAGTGTCTTTATCCGCTTCGCTCGCTGGCCGGCATCGGTCGGCAGGTAGCCATTGAAGGCAAAGCTTTGCCCGTTCAGGCCGCTCGCCATCACCGCCAGCAGGAGAGAAGAGGGCCCGACCAGTGGCTTGATCTGAATCCCGTGTTGATGCGCAAGACGCACCAAGTTGGCTCCGGGATCGGCCACGGCAGGCACTCCTGCCTCCGAAATCAGGCCCGCATCCTCGCCGGCCAGCAGAGGGGCGAGCAGTGCCGGCAATGCTGAGGCATCCGTGTTCACGTTTAGTTCGCTGATGCGTATTTCCTGCAGAGGTTTTGTCAGCGGATGTGTAGCGGCGACAAGCTTCAGATAGGCTCGGATGGATTTTGCGTTTTCGGCAATGAAATAGGTGAGCTTGGCTGTAACTGACAGCACCCCATCGGGAATAAGCAAACCGAGAGGATCGTCCGACGGCTCATTGCCGAGTGTGTTGGGAATGAGGTAAAGCGTGCCGCTCATTTTTGGCTTGTAAAGAAAGGAACTCCTGCGCGGCGCAGCATTGAGGTTAGCGCGATCAGCGGCAAGCCCGTCAGGGCGGTCGGGTCGCTGCTTTCGATCTTCTCGATGAGCGTAATTCCCAAGCCCTCATTCTTTGCACTGCCGGCGCAGTCATATGGTTGCTCGATGCGCAGATAGGCATCCAGCTCCTCGTCCGGCAGATCACGGAATGTGACAAAGGTCTGAATGTTTTCTACCTGTGTCACCAATCTGGAGTCCTTGGCGCGTCCATCCCAAAGGCATAGCGCTGTATGAAAAACAACCCGGTGCCCACGCATTTCCTGCAATTGACGAAATGCGTTTTCATGCGAACCCGGCTTACCGATTTGCTTGCCGTT
>JAEZVM010000045.1 GCA_023420795.1 Pseudomonadota bacterium | reverse complement strand
TCCCAGTCATCATTTGCGGTTGCACTCGGAAGACGCTTTGGTTGCGGCGCGGGAACGGAGGTTCTGGTCTTGACCGGTGCCTTGACCTGCGAAGCCGCAGCGCTACGGGCCTGTGGCGCACGAACCGCATTCGGTGCGACAGAGTTGCCGTCCAGCTTGAAGACGCTGACTGCTTGTGACAACTGGCCCGCCTGCACCTGCATCGCTTCTGATGCCGCCGCTGCTTCCTCCACCAGCGCCGCGTTCTGCTGCGTCACCTGATCCATCTGCGCCACGGCCTGGTTGATCTGCTCGATGCCAGCGGTCTGCTCGGCGCTAGCCGCGCTGATCTCGCCCATGATGTCGGTCACGCGCTTGACGCTCTCGACGATCTCTTCCATCGTCGCACCGGCTTCATTGACCAGCTGCGCACCGGTATGCACCTTTTCCACCGAATCGTCGATCAAGGCCTTGATTTCCTTCGCGGCACCGGCCGAGCGCTGTGCCAGGCTGCGCACTTCCGAAGCGACCACCGCGAAGCCGCGGCCCTGTTCGCCGGCGCGTGCGGCCTCGACTGCTGCATTCAGCGCGAGGATGTTGGTCTGGAAGGCGATGCCGTCGATGACGGCGATGATATCGACGATCTTCTTCGACGAATCGTTGATCGCGCCCATGGTCTCAACCACCTGCGCGACCACTTCGCCGCCCTTGCCGGCGACTTCCGAGGCGGAGGCGGCGAGCTGGTTGGCCTGGCGTGCGTTGTCGGCATTCTGCTTGACCGTTGAGGTCAGTTCTTCCATGGATGAGGCGGTTTCTTCCAGCGAGCTGGCCTGTTCCTCGGTGCGCGACGACAGGTCCTGGTTTCCGGCGGCGATCTGGCCGGAGGCGGTGGCGATCGAGTCGGTGCCGGTGCGAACCTGACTAACGATGTTGGTCAGGCTGTCGTTCATGTGTTTCAGCGCCTGCAGCAGACGGCCGGTTTCATCCTTCGATGTCACCTCGATCCGTTGCGTCAGGTTGCCGGCGGCAATGCCGTCCGCTATCTGTACCGCCGCATTCAGCGGTCGAGTAATGGCGCGTACCAGCCAGAAGCCAACGAAGGCCGCCAGCGCTAGGCCGAACAGAATGCCGGCGGTGCAGCTGATGCGCACCAGGTTGTAGGTGGATTGCGAGCGCTCGAAATCGCTCTTTGCCACGTGGAGCTGGGTCTTTATCAGAGCATTGACGCCGTCGCGTACAGGGATGAATAGCTTTTCCATCGGCCCGTGCAGGATCTCGATCGCGCGCTGCTGCTCCTGCGCGCGGATTGCGGCGACTGCCGGCAGAAGTCCTTCGGCGACGAACTTCTTGCGATCTTCGGCAAACTGCTCGGCGAGTCTTCTCTCTTCCGGAGTGAGATAAGTCGCCATGTATTCATCCCAGATTTTTGTGATTTGCTGGATGTTGGCTTCCACCTCATTCATGAGCTGCGCTGCTTCCGCCGGCTCGTCCGAAGTCGCCTTGGCAATGTTCAATTCATTGACGTTCAGCATCCGCACCACCTGATCGAGCTGGCCCAGGGCAACCAGCCGGTCGTCATACAGCGATTTCATTGCATTATTGGTAAAACCCAGGCTGACGATGCCGATAACGCCGCCGACTATCAACTGGCAGGACAAAAAGCCAATCACGAAGATTAGTCGGGACTTGATGGTGAGATTCTTGAGCATGGAGAAGGAGCGGAGTTAAGAGCAGAAACGGTATGCGAGAGCGGGTATATATGGTGGTTCACCCGCTCGAACTACTATGCCGTCATCACTGATGACTGACAATAGGCAAGATGGCGTGGGGTAAATCTGGAAATATTTGATTGGGATCAAATATAAGGCGCGCATTCTGTGCTCGCAATGGTTTTGCAAGCTGTTTTTTGCTCCGGATTTTGTCCTACATTGTTACAGCTTCTTTACAGAATGGCATTCATGCTGCCTTGGCCGCCTCGCTCAACTGGCCGCGATACAGGGCGGCGATCAGGTCGGATTGCGTCACCATGCCGGTCAGGCGCCATTCTTTGTCAACGACCGGGATATGGTGCAGGCCGATATCCGACAGCAGCGGCACCAGCTCGACGATGTGCATGTCGGTCCGAACCGTCTGGACTGCGCGGGTCATGAGCTGGCCGACGACTTCAGGCTTGCTGGAATGGCTATGCCAGGAACGCCGGATGAAGCGGCTCAGCTTCTGTTCGAAGCCGCGATATGCCTCCAGTCCGGCATGTTTCATAAAATCGGAGAGAGTGATGATGCCGATCACGCGGCGCGACGGATCTATTACAGGCAGCGCCTTGATCCGATGCCGGCGCAACAGGTTCCACGCTTCTTCCAGTGTGGTGCCGAAGTCCACCGTCACTACATCCCGCGACATGATGTCGGCACACGTGATTTCGCCGAAGCGGCGGCGGTAGGCGTGCATTTCCGTCTGCAGGAACAGTTCTTCGAGGTCGTCGCGACTAATGTCGAGCACCTGGTTGTATTGCTTGAGCACGTCGTCCAGATCGTCTGGCGTGAAGCCGAGCCGGTCGCCCGGGCGGGCATCGGCGGTCAGGTGGGTATTGCTGTGATCCGGCTGCACGACATGCGGATAGCGGCGCCGGGTGGCATTGTTGAATGCGAATGCAATCGCGAGCAGCAGCAGCGAATTGAGCGCAACCGGCGCCCAGACAAAGTCGAATCCTGCCGTCTGGATCGCCGGGCCGCCGAGGACGGCGGACAGCGCGATGGCGCCCCCCGGCGGATGCAGGCAGCGCAGTGCGAACATCGTGATAATCGCGCACGCAACTGCAAGCGATGCGGCCAGCATCGGTTCGCCGATCCAGCGCGCGCAGGCCACACCGATTGCTGCGGAAACGATATTGCCGCCGACGATGGACCAGGGCTGTGCGAGCGGGCTGGCCGGCAGCGCGAACAGCAGGACGGCGGATGCGCCCATCGGGGCGATCAGCGCTGGCAGGTCCGCGGTAGAACCGAGCGCCAGCCGGGTGGCCAGTCCGGTCAGTACGATGGCAA
>JAEZVM010000034.1 GCA_023420795.1 Pseudomonadota bacterium | reverse complement strand
GTTGCGTGGGGATATTGCGGAGTTGCGAGATGAGATTCGCGCACTGAAGCAACAACGTTACCTGCCCGATGTCGAGTCGCATTAGCTGGTTCTTTCCCTATTGGATCGGGCTGTTGCAGATTTGTCTCCTCCAGCCATGACAGCGTCAGATCAACGGGCGATGAGCCGGAATCGGAGTAATTGCGAATGGAGAATAGAAGGCTAGAATACGCCGAAAAACAGAAAGCCCGGTCACATGGACCGGGCTTTCTGCTTGATTCGGTTGGTAGGCCGTGTAGGGATCGAACCTACGACCAACGGATTAAGAGTCCGCTGCTCTACCAGCTGAGCTAACGACCCAACGAGGCCAGAATTGTATCAATAATATTCTGATTGGACTAGCCCCGATGATAAAAACTTTCTGCCTCTAACCAATATCAAGTCAGGGCGGAAGTCACTTTCAGCACTTCATCCGCTGTAGTGGCGCCTTCCGCAATCTTGATCGCGCCGGCAATTCGCAGCGGCTTCATGCCGTCGGCAATGCTTTGTTGCCTGAGCGCGTGAATGTCAGTTTCTTCCTTGATCAGCCGGGAGAACGGCTGTGTAATCGTCAGCAGCTCATACAGGCCGGTGCGCCCGCGATAGCCGGTCTGCCGGCATTCCGGGCAGCCGACGGGTCGGTATATGGTTGCCGGTTTCGGCATCTTCCAGCCTTCGATCAGGCCCTCCCATACATCCTCCGAGAGTTCGCCGTCGGGCTTCTTGCATTCCGGGCAGAGCGTGCGCACGAGGCGCTGCGCCATGATGCCGATCAGCGTGGCTTCCAGCAGGTAGTACGGCACGCCGAGTTCCAGCAGGCGCATCACCGCCGAGGGCGCATCGTTGGTGTGCAGCGTCGAGAGCACGAGGTGGCCGGTGAGCGCAGCCTGGATCGCCATCTCGGCGGTTTCCAGATCGCGGATTTCGCCGACCATGATGATGTCCGGGTCCTGCCGCATCAGCGCGCGCACGCCGTCGGCGAACGACAGGTCGATGCCGTGCTGCACCTGCATCTGGTTGAAGGAGCCTTCGACCATTTCGATCGGGTCTTCCACCGTGCAGACGTTGACTTCCGATGTGGCCAGCGCCTTGAGCGTGGTGTACAGCGTGGTGGTCTTGCCGGAGCCGGTCGGGCCGGTAACGAGGATGATGCCGTGCGGGCGGGTGGTGAGTTCGTCCCAGCGCTTCGCATCGTCTGGCGGGAAACCCAGTTCGGGCAGCGTCTTCACCACCACTTCCGGGTCGAAGATACGCATCACCAGTTTTTCGCCGAAGGCGGTCGGCATGGTGGACAGGCGCAGCTCGATCTCCTGGCCGCCGTTGGTGCGGGTCTTGATGCGGCCGTCCTGCGGGCGGCGCTTTTCGATCACGTCCATGCGGCCAAGGAGCTTGATGCGCGCCGTCATCGCGATCATCACCGCCGCCGGCACCTGATAGACCTGATGCAGGATGCCGTCGATGCGGAAGCGGATCGCGGCAAAGTCGCGCTTTGGTTCGAGGTGGATGTCGGAGGCCCGCTGCTCGAATGCGTACTGCCATAGCCAATCGACGATGTTGACGATGTGCTGGTCGTTGGCATCCAACGTCTTGTTGCTCTTGCCGAGTTCGACCAGCTGCTCGAAGTTGTTGCGCAGCGAAAGATCCTGTCCGCCGGACTTGTTCGCGCCCTTGATCGATTTCGCCAGCGTGAAGAACTGTGCGGTGTACTGCGCGATGTCGAGCGGGTTGGCGACCACCAGCTTGACGTTGCGGCGAGTGATCTTCGCGATTTCCGCTTCCCATTCGATCGCGAACGGCTCGGCGGTGGCGATCACCACGTCGGTCGGCGTCAGTTCCACCGGGAGGATGTTGAAGCGCGCGGCGTAGGTGGCGGACATCACGTCGGCGACCTTGGTGAAGTCGATCTTCAGCGGATCGATGCGGAAGAAGGGCAGCTTCGCCTTGGTCGCCGTCCATTCGGTCAGCCAGTCGAGCGTGAGCAGCTTGTGCGGAGGCAGCGCTGACTGCAGCTTGCATTGCGCAACCGCGGTCAGCGGATGCATCGCGATGGTCGCGTTCTTCAGCAGCGCCTGCGCCTGATTGTACGAGGCCTTGGCATTGGCCTTTTCGACGATGCCGTCGGCCACCAGCCAGCTGAAGATGTGCTGCAGGTCTAGCGCCTTTGGTGCGGCCTTGCCGGTGTGCGAAGCTGCGTGCTCGGATCTGGCATTCATGATGTGGGCCCCGCGGTTAGTGTCTTGCTCCGTGCCGATTGCCATGCCTTCATGCCGTTCACCCAGGACTTGGCAGGCAGCTTGGTCCAAGTCGCGATCTGTTCGGCGCGCTCGTGCAGGGCGGTGAAATCCAGTTGCGGCGCGGTCTTGAAACCGATCGCGATCACATTGCCTTCATGGACCGGCGGCAGGCAGATGACTTCGTCGAACGCATATTGCATCGCCTTGAAATTCTTTCCGTAGCTCGGATGGTCGCCGAACAGGTTGACCGTCATGATGCCGTGCGGCGCGAGGCAGGCGGCGCAGGCCTCGTAGAACTCGGGCGTGTCGAGCACCGGGCCTTTCACCGTCGCGTCGTACAGATCGGCCTGCAGCGCATCGAGTGTGCCGTGGTTGGCGCTGTCGGTGACGTAATCCATCGCATCCATTTCCAGCACCGACAAACGATCATCATCGGCCGGCAGACGGAACATCGAACGGCAGACCGCGATCACGGCGGGATTGAGTTCGACTGCCGTCACCTGCGTCTGCGGAAACTGCCGGTAGCAGAACTTGGTCAGCGCGCCGGTGCCGAGCCCGAGCTGCGCGACATGCTGCGGCTCCTTGATGAACAGCATCCACGCCATCATCTGCTGCGCATACTCCAGCTCGATCCAGTCGGGTTTGCGCAGGCGCATTGCGCCTTGTATCCACTCATTACCGAAGTGGAGATATAGCACGCCGGCTTCCTCGGATAGCGTGACGGGTGCGAATTTCGGCTTGCGGGGTGCTTTTGCTTTGCCCGGGCCCGCCTTGCGGTTGGCCTCGGCTTCGATGGACTTGCGTTTGATGAGCATTTTCAGGAGATGGCGGCTATTTGCGCGCCGTTGTGCACGTGTTTCCTACATTCTACAGAATGATGTTCTTCCATTGCGCTAGTTTTTGCTCAAAAGAAAGCTGCGCATTGGCCGGGGAAGAAGACGGCAATATCAGGGTGTCGAATCCCGCATCGGCGAACTGACGTTCGAATTTGCCCGAGGTCTTGCCGTTGAAGTAAATGCGCATCAACTGCGGACATTGATGTTTCAGCACGTCGAAATCGTTGGCCTGCGGCTGGCGGATCGCGGCATCCAGACTGCCTTCGCGCGCGCAGGCAGCAAGCACGTCCCACAGGCCGATGCGGTGCGCGAGAAGGCGCGGCAAGCGTTGCTCATAAGGTAAGGCGGCAATATCCTCGTCCAGCACCGCAGAGAGCAAACGCCAGAACTGGTTGCGCGGATGTGCGTAATACTGCTGCGCGGCGAGCGAGGCCTCGCCGGGGAAACTGCCGAGGATCAGGATGCGGATAGTGCTGTCGATGACTGGCGGGAAGCCGGCCAGCAGGAAAGAAAGTGAGGCCATCGCGCTATTGTAATAAGCCGCACCGCTGCCCGCTTTTAGATCAGGCCTTCAGCGCATTCCATGCCGCTTCCGCGAAAACCTCCCGGTATGCCTTGATGTTTGTCTTGGCTCGTCCTGTCAGCCACAGGCGCGCATAGTCGTGCGCCGGGCCGGTGATCAGCGAGCCATAGACTTCGAGCGGCAGGTTTTTCAGCCGGCCGGCTTCGATATGCGGCCGGAACCATGCCTGCACTTCCGCCATTTTCTCGCGGGTCTGTTCCTTGAGCTCTCCCGCCATGTCGCTCTTCGCCAGCACGCCGCGACCGTACAGCACGAAGCGCGCCTTGTCCGGGTTGTCCGATATCCAGTCGATGTAGGCGCGGGCGATCGCTTTCACGCCTTCTTCCGCGCTGCTCGCCGCCGACAGCAATTCCTGCTGGTAGGCGTGATAGCCGGCGAGCGCATCCACATAGAG
>JAEZVM010000433.1 GCA_023420795.1 Pseudomonadota bacterium | reverse complement strand
GCAATACATCTAGTTTGAAGGCACGTCCAAGCTCTGCATTCCCATCCTTGCGCCGCACGCCGTCGATAAGCCATGCGTCGAACATGTGCTTAACGGTCAGACTTTCGGTTTTTTGTCGCTCGATTTCCGCCAGTTTCGCCGCAATAACATCGCGCTCCTCCTGCTTGGTGACCTTCTTCTGCGCAGATGGGTCTATGCCTTCTGCAACTCGCATTCTGGCCGCATCTCGGTTTGCCCTGATTTGCGAGAGACTATCGCCCGGCCATGTGCCGCAGGAGAAGTCCTTCAGTTTGCCGTCAAAACGGTAGCGGTAGTAAAAGGAAACGGTGACGGCGCCATCGGACTTGGCACGAATACGACCGGCCAAATTCCCCTCGTCGCGGATTGTTTCGCCCGTTTGATCGGCCTGAATTGCCTCTAGCGATTTCTGCGTGATTTTTGCCATTTTTCGTATTCAAATGGAAGGAGTTGAAAGTTTTTACCCCTACATTTACCCCTACGGTTTCGATGGCTTGCAGTGTATCGCTTCGGATGCTGTTGGACAACTAAGATTTTCAATGCATTGAAAATAAAGGGGAAAACGCATTGCATTCGGATTTCGCTGGATTTTTTCGGATGCTAATTTAATTGGTTTGGGATCAGGTGGTAGGACGTTCGAATCGTCTCGCCCCGACCAGGAATAGCAAAGGGTCAGTGAAAGCATTCACTGGCCCTTTTTGTTTTCTGAAAACCATTCGCGGCATCCATTCTCGCAGTCATTCATCTCTGCATATTTCTTTTGCTCGCTTGCTTGCTGCACAACACGGCGGGTTCCACGCTTTCCATGTTCGTTCACATGGGAACGGCAGTAAGGAGATGCTAATGGAGGTTTGGCCTGCCCAGCAGGAGTCGAACCTGCGACCTACGGCTTAGAAGGCCGTTGCTCTATCCAGCTGAGCTATGGGCAGTGGGTGAGGGTTTGCGCTTACAGAGTCAGGCACGTTCATAAGGACTTCTTGCGCCTGTTCCGCCTGTTTCGCACGTGGGATGCGGATTGCGGATATTACATCTAATGACGGGCGCTTTCAATGCCTTGGAGTCATTCTTGCCGGGACGTTTGTTCCAGGATCGCCAGCAAAAGATTGCCGCTAAAAATTGTCTTTCGCTTTTGTCAAAGCGTCTGTAGAAAGGCCTTCTCCTCGACTGCCGCTATCGATATAAATAATCGAATAATCATAAACACTGTTCCCGGAGCTCGTTAACGTCTCAGGAGTTGCCATGCAATCCAAGCAAATAAGCAGGCGGGAGTTCGTCAAAACCTCTGTATCGGCATTGGCCCTTACGTCGGCTCCCTTTCACTTCGCCACCGCACAGACCACCATACGGGTGCGCCCGGAATGGCAGCAGTTTAAGGCGAGCCCGAACTATGCGTCATTCATCGATGCGATACGCATCATGCGCGCCAATACCAATGCAGCCGACAGATCAAGCTGGCGCTACTGGACCAACGTTCATGTGAACTACTGCCCGCACGATATTGCCTATTTCCTCGCATGGCACCGCGGTTATCTCTACTATTTCGAACAGCAGTTGCGCATCGTCTCTGGCAATAACAATCTGGTGCTTCCGTACTGGGATTACTATCGCTATCCGACCATTCCCTCGGAGTTCACCGATCGTGCCACAGGCAATCCGCTCTATGTTCAGCGCGTCAATACGAACGTCTATAGGGCGCTGTCGCTTGCACCGTTCGCGTCGACGGTCTGGAACTTCGAGAGAGGGCGGACGAATGCATTCGAACCGCTGATCGAATCGAGACCGCACAATCCGGTACACAGCATCATCGGCGGCGCCATGGCAAACCTGCAGTCGCCGCTGGACCCGATCTTCTATCTGCACCATGCCAATATTGACCGCTTGTGGCATGCATGGGCGATGCCAAACGGTAAGGGCATTCCTTATGTGACATCGCCGTATTGGGCAGGCAGCTTCACGTATGCGCCGAATTTGACACTGCCGCGCGCGCAGTGCTACCACCCGAATCGCGTCGGTACTGATTACGTCGATGTGACTCCGCCTAGCAGCCTGCCACCGCAGGCAAAGTCATCGAACATCATACGAGTCCAGGCGCAGCAGGGGAATGGTGGAAACGGGCAGCTGCGCCGTCCTCCGCTCGGTGGATTCCCTGCGTCGGCGCCGCGCGCCATTGGGAGCGGCAGGCGATCGGTGGGTGGGGCAACGGGGATCACGCTTGGCGATAATTCCGTGAGCGTCGCGGTGCAAGTCCCGGCCCAGGACAGCCAGGTGCTTCAGAACATTGCTGCGAGAGTGGCCACAAATGGCGGCGTTGGCGAGCAGCCCGCAGAAGCGTTCAAGTCGATGCAGGTTGTGCTCGACAATGTGCGACTGCTGGGCGCGGGCAGGCAGGGCGGCTATTTCTATGCCGTCTATCTGAACCTGCCGGAAAGCGGCGATGCATCTGCCGCGCAGCAGAGATACTTCCTCGGCACCGTCGGTCCATTCGAGATCAACTCGGCCGCGCATCATCATGGCGGACGCCTTGTGTTTCCAGCCACCGAAGTGCTCGCCAATGTGGCATCCGCAAACCTCGATACGCTTACCGTGTCCCTCGTGCGTACAAGCGGGCAGAACACGCCGAAAGGTCCAACGATCGCCATCGGGGAAATTCGAGTCGAAGTGTCCACCAATCCGCCGTTCAATACCGCGCCGCATGTGCCGAAGCCGGACAACGTGCCGTATCGTTGATTGATGTCAGCCCTGCCGGAGCAGCCAGGAGGTTTTCTCCGGCAGGAGAATTCATTCATCGTTATGTACTGCGCTCGTGCATCTTGCGGTATGTGAGCCGACATGAAGAATTTTTGGTTGCATCAAAAAAATCAATCGATCAAGCATTCATCGATTCCTTGCCATCGAAATTTCATACTTATTTTTTATGTGTGGCACGGGTAAATTATTACCGTTGTAGTTGCAGTGCTTCTCGGAACCTGGTTGAGAAATCATTGAATCATTCGTATTGAGTCATTCGCTGTCCGGCATGCCCGCCGCGATTATCAGGTGCTCTCCTGAAATCGATACTGCGAGCGCTATTTCGTAATCCCTTTTTCCAATTACACGATGGCACAGACTATTCAGCAAGTGCAGCCCCACATTGAAGCAGACAGCTCGATGGATATCGGGAAGTATCTGTCCTTCATCTCCGACAACCGCTGGCTGGTGGCTGGTGTGGCGTTTATCGTCACCCTCCTTGGATTGGCATACGCAATGACCGCAACGCCGATCTACAAGGCGAACATCCTGATCAAGGTGGAGGGGAGTGCCGGGCGACTTAAGAATATCCCAGGCGATCTGAGCAACGATGATGCAGGGACCGATATCAAGACCGCAGTCGCAGCCGAAATGGAGGTCATCAGATCGAGAGCCGTGGTGGCGAGCGCGATCGACAGGGGACTCTTCTATATCACCGTCGAGCCGAAGTATTTTCCGCTGATTGGAAAATGGATCGCGCGGCAAAACAAGCAGATCATGGAAGCGGGCATATTCGGATACGGCGGCTACGTCTGGGGGGCTGAGCAGGCGAAGGTATCCGTGTTCAATGTTCCGGAGTCCATGGAAGGCAAACCCTTCACCCTTACCGCTGAGCCGGACAATGGCTTCGTTTTGCGCGAGGAAGAAAGCGGCTTCGAATTGAGAGGACGCGTCGGAGAATCGCTCACCGCCCAGACGGAAGGCGGTGCGATCGATCTGCACATCGATCAGCTTGCAGCCAAGCCCGGCGCGCAGTTTTCGCTGGTCAGGAAGCCGCGCCTCGAAACTATCGAGCGACTGCAGGATGAGCTGAACATCACCGAAAAGGGCAAGCAATCGGGCATCATCGACGTCACGCTCGAAGGGCCGAATCCCACTCAGGTCAGCAACATCCTGAATGAAGTCGGCCGTGAATACATTCGCCAGAACGTCGGTTACCGGTCCGAAGAAGCGGAAAAGACACTTGCCTTCCTCAACACGCAATTACCGCAATTGAAGAAGGAGCTGGAGCGTGCCGAAAACAGCTACAACCAGCTGCGCAACAGCCGCGGCACGGTGGATCTCGGCGAGGAAGCGAAGACTGTGCTGCAGCAGTCGCTACATGCACAGACCAGAATGGTCGAACTGAAGCAGCGCAAGGAAGAGCTGCTCTCTCGATTCCAGAGCGAGCATCCGTCGGTGCGGACGATTGATCAGCAGATGCAGGAACTCAAGAACGAGATCGCCAGCGTCGATTCAAAAATCAGGAAGCTTCCCGATGTCGAACAGAACGTACTGCGCCTGAGCCGCGATGTCAAAATTAATACGGATCTCTATACGACTCTGCTCGGGTCGGCACAGCAGCTGCGCCTTGCGACGGAAAGCAAGATAGGAACAGTGCGCCTGCTCGACAAGGCGGTAGTGCCGAACAAGCCCGTCAAACCCAAGCGCACGTTAGTTGTGGCTCTTGCCGGCATCATCGGCGTTGCCCTCGGCATCATTGCCGCATTCCTGCGCAAGCTTGTTTACGGCCGAATCGACGAGCCGAAGGAAATCGAGCAGCTGCTAGGTCTCCCGATAGCTGCCACGATACCGCACAGCTCCAACCAGGAGCAGCTGAACGCACAGATTCAGAGCAACAAGAAGGTGTCTGCAATGCTGCCCCTCGACGCGCCTTCGGACGGCACGATAGAAAGCCTGCGCCGGTTCCGGACCTCCTTGCAGTTCGCGATGCTCGAAGCGAAAAACAACATCGTCATGATTTCCGGACCAACGCCATCGGTTGGCAAGTCTTTCGTCTCGGCGAATTTCGCAGCCGTTCTTGCATCTGCAGGAAAGAAGGTGCTGCTGATTGACGGCGACCTTCGCTCCGGTTATCTGCACCGTTACTTCGGTCTGGACAGGAAAACCGGCCTGTCGGATGTCATTACCGGGAAGGTGCTGTACGGTCAGGCAATCCAGAAGGGCGTCGCAGAGAATGTCGATTTCCTCTCGACCGGCACGCTGCCGCGCAAGCCGGCAGAGTTGCTCGCACATGAAAATTTCGGGAAGCTGCTCGAGCTTCTGTCATCGCGTTACGACTACATCCTGCTCGATACTGCGCCGGTTCTTCCGGTATCCGATGCACTGGTGGTGGCATCCCACGCAGGAGCGATCTTCAATGTCGTTCGCGGCGGGATCAGTACTGCGGATGAGGTGGAAGAGACAGTCAAGCGCTTCAATCAGGCAGGGCACAAGATAACAGGCGTGATATTCAACGACTCGAAACAGCGTTCCGCTCGTTATCGCTATGCCGAGTACTACGGAAAATATGCATACGTGATGGCCGAAGAAAAACGATAAGACTCGCGACGTACATCTTTCTTCAAGCCCGGCCGTCAAGCGACGGCCGGAATTCTTGCGTCAATAGACTTCGCAAGCTACTACATGCCACCGCGCTTGGGCGGTGCTCAAACCGCACGGGCCGGTTCAATGCCTGTGCCGCTACGAGAATCGCTCATGCTCCACGTTATGGCCATCTCTTACCCCTGGTGCGCCTCGTTTATCGCAGCAGATTCAATGTCTTTTCAATATGGTGATCACCTATCTTGGCGGAAGGTGAGTGCGTCTCCATGCATTGGAACAACCGAAAGCAGACAAAGAGTATGACACCTGATCTGCTCATCAAAAGAACGATGAAAAAAACGAATTGAAATCCGCGAGCTCGCGGATAACACATCGAAATTTCGTACTTATTTTTTCGTCGGTCGCTAGGTAGAGTTATATCGACGGCGGCGCAGCACATTGCCGCAACCGAATGCATCTGAATTTCCGGATTGAGCAGAATGCAAAACAGAAAAGCAGTCGATTGTCTGTGTGGTCACTTGCCCTCCAATCCTAGATATGAACGCCGCTTAACAATCACAAAGGAACGGTTGCTGCCTATGCCAGTGCTGCCCGCCACATGGAAAGGAAAACTCGGCGCTTCGAACAAACCTACCGCGCCGCTAGCACGAGTGATTTCATCACCATCCCCCGAGCAATGTAGGAAATTGATCAAGCTTCCTCAAGTGGTGTAATCATGATGTCAGCAACTGAAATGGCCGGCGCTTTATCTGTCGCCGCGATAGGCAGCTTCCTGGCTAGCCTGCTCATTGTTCTGACCCAAGGGTGGCATGGAAAGCACTCTCTGGACAAGGATATTGCGGGCATCCAGAAATTCCACAAGACACCGGTTCCGCGTATCGGCGGCATTGCGATACTGGTCGGCATCCTGATCGCCTGCATTCTCGGTTCGATGAATGACGTACAGGCGGTCCAGATCGGAAACGACAGCTTCTTCAAGCTTTTGCTAGCGGTAATGCCTGCGTTTGCTGCCGGCCTGCTTGAGGATCTGACGAAGAAAGTTTCTGTGAAAGCGCGTCTTCTCGCCACCTTCGCAAGCGCGCTGCTGGCGTGCTGGCTGCTGGGCGCGATTCTTCCCCGGTTGGACATGTGGGGCATCGATACGCTGCTGCATGTATCACCGCTGGCTGCGATTGCCGTGACCGCATTTGCAGTCGCGGGTGTGGCGAATTCGATCAATATTATCGACGGATTCAACGGCGTGGCAGGCAGTGCGGTGGTGATCATGCTTGCCGGGCTCGGTTTCCTCGCATGGAAGGCAGACGACGCCTTCGTCCTGAGCCTGGCTCTCGTCGGCATCGGCGCATCGCTCGGTTTCCTGCTCGTCAATTATCCGACCGGTCGCATATTCATGGGTGACGGCGGTGCCTATCTGCTGGGCTTCTGGCTTGCCGAGGTCGCGGTGCTGCTCGTCACCAGAAACCCACAGATCAATACCTGGCAGGTTCTGGCCATCTGCGGCTATCCGGTCATTGAAGTTATTTACAGCATCTATCGCAGGAAGCTGATAAGGAGAATCAGCCCGGGCGCGCCAGACAGGCTTCATCTGCACACGCTGATTTATCGCCGCGTGGTGTGCCAGGTTCTTCCGCGCGACAGCAGTCGTCCCTGGATTCGCAACGCTGCAGTCGCCTGCATGATTGCTTCCTGGATCTCCAACCTGACGCTGCTGGCCGTGGTATTCGGCACCACCGTTGCCGGTGCGACGGCGGTAATGGTTGGACACTGCGTTTTCTATGTTGCCATCTATGCCCGGCTGGTACGGGGGCATTGGCATCCGAATCCTGTTGTAGCACTGGGACTGTTGCGCGCACGGCCGGTGATGAGGGAGTTGCCGTGAATGCTCGCGATCTTCATGCACCGGCGGCATGGCATCTCGTGCAGACCAAGCCAAAGCAGGAATTCCGCGCGCTGCAGCAATTGCAGAACCAGGGCTTCACCTGCTTCCTGCCGACATGGAATGCGAAGAAGCGGGTGCGCAGCAAGCTCGAAAGCTGCACGGAGCCACTGTTCTCCGGCTATCTGTTTGTTCACCTGAACACTGCCGATTGCCATTGGTCGCCGATACGCAATACGCGCGGCGTCAGCAGGATGGTGTCCTTTGGGGGGCGGTTCGCGACGCTGCCGGATGTTTGCATCGAAGCGATCCGGGCACGGCAGAACATGCCGCAACCGCCTCTGTTCGAGTCGGGCGAACGGGTCGCCGTGGTCAACGGGCCCTTTGCGGGTCTGGAGGGAATCTATCAGCTTTCCGACGGCGAGGCGCGTGCGCTGGTGCTGATCGAACTGATGAACCAGCCGCAGAAATTGAAGTTTGCAGTGGAAACGCTGCGCAAGGTGGCATAGGCAGCAGCAGGAAAGGCAGGCTGGGCGCAACGTATCGAACAGCGCGACGGCCGGTTTTCAAGACATTGGTAGGCAAGACGGTTTTTTGGATGATGACCCTTAATCCAAGGGCGGTAGCGTGCCCGGAAGCTTTAGGGCCGGCTTATTAACAACGTAGTACTCGACGGCAGAGTTCATCATGAAAGTATCGAAAAATACCAGCATCGCGATCATTGGCCTCGGTTATGTCGGATTGCCTCTGGCAGTGGAGTTCGGCAAGCAGTATCCCACTCTCGGATTTGACATCAACGAACGCCGGGTGCGCGAACTGCAGGAGGGGATCGACGTCACGCTGGAAACAAGCAGGGAGGAACTGCAGGCAGCATCGCGCCTGAGCTACTCGACGGATATCGAAGAGCTGAGGAGGGCGACCGTCTATATCGTGACCGTTCCGACCCCGGTGGACGAACACAAAAATCCCGACCTCACGCCTCTGCGGCTGGCATCCGAGACGGTCGGCAAGGTGATCAAGCAGGGCGATATCGTCGTTTATGAGTCCACCGTTTATCCGGGGGCTACCGAGGAATACTGCGTGCCCGTCATCGAGCGCGTATCGGGGCTGAAGTTCAACGAGGACTTTTTTGCCGGCTACAGCCCGGAGCGCATCAACCCGGGCGACAAGGAACACCGGCTCACCTCGATTACCAAGGTGACCTCCGGCTCGACTCTGGAGACCGCGGATTTCATCGATTCCCTCTACGCGTCCATTATCGAAGCAGGCACGCACAAGGCGGCGTCGATTAAGGTGGCGGAAGCGGCAAAGGTCATCGAGAACACGCAGCGCGACCTCAATATTGCGCTGATGAACGAGCTGGCCATCATCTTCAGGAAGCTTGGCATTGATACCGAAGACGTGCTCAACGCGGCGGGAACGAAATGGAATTTCCTACCGTTCCGGCCCGGTCTGGTTGGCGGGCACTGCATCGGCGTGGATCCGTACTACCTGACGCACAAGGCCGAGGCGCTCGGCTATCACCCGCAGGTGATCCTTGCGGGGCGCCGCATCAACGACAACATGGGTGGTTATGTCGTGGGGCAGCTGATCAAGCAGATGATTCGGCGGCGCATCCAGATCGAGAATGCGCGCGTCCTGTTCATGGGCATGGCTTTCAAGGAGAACTGTCCTGATCTGCGTAATACCAAGGTGGTGGACAGCATCCGCAAGCTCCGGGACTACAACGTCGAGGTCGATGTCTTCGATCCTTGGGTGAGTGCAGAGAGCGCGCAGCATGAATACGGCATCACGCCGGTGCGCGAGCTGGTTCCAGGTAGCTACGACGCGATCGTGCTTGCCGTCGCGCATCGCCAGTTCCGCGAGCTGGGAACGGCCGGCCTGCGCCGCTACGGCAAGAAGAATCATGTCCTGTTCGACCTGAAGTATGTCCTGCCGAAGGCGGAATCGGATATCCGCCTCTGACGGCGCCGATTCTTGTCCTGCCCGGCAATTCTCAACCTGCTCGAACCGAGAGAGTGACTGCATGAACCGATTTGAAACCGTTCAGACCGAATTGCGGAAGCACCCGAAGAGATGGCTCATCACCGGCTGTGCCGGCTTCATAGGCTCCAACCTGCTGGAGACGCTCCTGAAGCTCGACCAGGCGGTGACAGGATTGGATAACTTTGCGACCGGCTATCAGCACAACCTGGACGAGGTGCAGGAGCTGGTCAGTCCGGAGCAATGGCAGCGCTTTCGTTTCATCCGTGGCGATATTCGTGATCTGGAAACATGCCGCGAGGCGGCTTCCTCAATCGACTATGTGCTGCATCAGGCCGCGCTTGGCTCCGTTCCCCGTTCGATCAAGGATCCTGTCACCTCCAACGAGGTGAATGTGAGCGGCTTTCTCAACATGCTCGTCGCAGCGCGCGATGCTGGTGTTGCATCCTTCGTGTACGCCGCATCGAGTTCAACCTATGGCGATCATCCGTCGCTGCCCAAGGTTGAAGAAAGGATAGGCCGACCACTATCGCCTTACGCCGTGACCAAGTATGTCAATGAGCTGTACGCAGAGGTGTTCTCGCGTTGCTACGGTTTCAATACGATAGGCCTGCGCTACTTCAATGTATTTGGGAAGCGGCAGGACCCAAATGGCGCCTACGCGGCGGTGATCCCGAAGTGGATCGCCGCGATGATCGGTGGCGGCGAGGTGGTCATCAACGGCGATGGAATGACAAGCCGGGATTTCTGCTTCGTGGAAAACGCGGTGCAGGCCAACCTGCTGGCGGCGACCGCTCCGGAAGAAAGCCGGAATCAGGTCTATAACGTCGCCGTCGGCGACACGACGACCCTGATCCAGTTGTTCGGCTATCTGAAATCGGAACTGCGCAACAACGACATCGACTGCATCCGTGAACCTGCGTTCGGTGATTTTCGGACGGGAGACGTGCGGCATTCGCAGGCAGACATCAGCAAGGCCGCCAACCGCCTCGGATATGTGCCGGCATATCCGGTGCGTCATGGATTGGCCGAGGCAATGCCTTGGTATGTGAAGCAAAGCAAAAGAGGAAGCCATTTCGGCATCTGAATGCCGACGTCACGAGATGCTGTGCCCGGTTCCGGTGGACGCGCCAACCGGCTGCTTGGAACGTAGAGTCCGACCATCCAATACATGAAACGAGGCGACCATGAACAACAGTAATGCTGTCTACGCTCTCCTGCCGGAACAGATCCGGCCGATATACGTCACCCAGCCGCATCTTCCGCCGCTGGAGGAGTTCCTGCCCTACCTGGAAAAAATCTGGGACAGCAAGGTCCTGACGAACGGCGGTCCGTTTCACCAGCGACTCGAAAAGGCGTTGTGCGAATACCTGGGCGTTGATCATATCGCGTTGTTTTCCAACGGCACTCTTGCATTGGTGACGGCGTTGCAGGCGCTGCGCATCACCGGAGAGGTGATCACGACGCCATACTCTTTTGTCGCAACCGCGCATTCCCTGCTGTGGAACGGAATCAAGCCGGTGTTCGTCGATATCGACCCGGATACGCTGAACCTCGATCCGTCCCGGATCGAAGCCGCGATCACGCCACAGACCACCGCCATCATGCCGGTCCACTGCTACGGCCATCCGTGCGATGTCGAGGCGATCCAGAAAATCGCGGACAACTACAACCTGCACCTGATCTATGACGCCGCCCACGCATTCGGCGTCGAGGACGATGGTGGCAGCATCCTGCGTCATGGCGATCTGTCGGTGATCAGCTTCCACGCAACCAAGGTCTTTAACACCTTCGAGGGCGGAGCGATCGTCTGCCCAGATGCCAAGACCAAGCAGCGGATCGACCATCTGAAAAATTTTGGCTTTGTCGATGAGACTACGGTGGTAGCGCCCGGCATCAACGGCAAGATGAGTGAACTGAACGCGGCGCTGGGGCTGTTACAACTGCAGCACATCGAGCACGCGCTGGCGCGGCGCAAGAAGATCGCAGTCACCTATCGTGAACTGCTGGCTAAGGTTCCTGGCATCGAGTGTGTCAGGGAATCCGGCGAAAAACTGGCGAATCATTCCTACTTTCCTATTCTGGTGGGTAGCGACTACCCGATCAGCCGTGATGCGCTCTTTCACAAACTGCGCGATAACAATATTTACGCACGTCGCTATTTCTTCCCTCTGATTTCTGACTTTCCGATGTATCGCGGATTGCAGTCGGCCCAGCGGGACAACCTGCCGGTCGCGGTAGATGTGGCGAACAGGGTGCTTTGCCTGCCGATATACCCGGACCTCGGAGAAGATCAGATCCATTCGATCACACGCATCATCAAGGAGCAGTTAT
The DNA here is from genome assembly GCA_023420795.1 of Pseudomonadota bacterium. GTDB lineage: Bacteria > Pseudomonadota > Gammaproteobacteria > Burkholderiales > Burkholderiaceae_D > Noviherbaspirillum. Next base: position 10,868 of record JAEZVM010000433.1, on the reverse strand, counting down.
GAGAGAGGCGCTTGTTTTCGGAGCGGAGTGCCGATGAGCGATGCGATAGGCGGATACTTTGAGCTGGAATTTCCGGCGCCGAACGCTCCTCTTTATCCGGGAGCGATCGAATTCCAGTCCGCGCGAGCGGCGTTTCTGGCGCTGTTGCAAGCGGGGCGGCCAAGGCGGGTATGGATGCCGTACTACATGTGCCGGACGATGTTCGACTCGCTGCGGCAGGCGGATGTCGATGTCACGTTTTACCGCATCGACGAAGGCTTCCGCTTGGCCGAGAACATACGGCCGGCCGACGGGGAATGGCTTGTCTATGTCAACTATTTCGGGCTTCGCACCCGATATGCATATTCCCTGCTTGATCGATTCGACCCATCCTGTATCGTGATTGACGCTTCGCAGGCACTGTTCTCGCCACCGTTCCACTGCTTAGCGTCGATTTATTCCCCTCGAAAGTTCCTGGGTGTTCCGGACGGCGGCTGGTTGATTTCCTCCCTCTCCCTGGAAGAACCAGCGGTGGTCGACGACGGTTCCTACGAACGCGCTCTCCCGCTGCTTAAAAGAGCTGCCTTTTCGCCGGAGGAGGCCTATGCCGGCCATCATAGCGCCGAGCAGACGCTGTTTCACCAGGAACCGAGAAGGATGTCCGCCCTGACGAGGCGGATTTTATCGTCAATCGACTATGACAGCGTGCGTCGTGCCCGCAACCGGAATTTTGCCTATCTGCATGCGCGGCTTGGCCGCCACAACCTGCTGCAAATCGATCCTGTCGAAGCCGACGGCCCCATGTGCTATCCATTGCTTATGGAAAGCGCGGGACTTAGGGAATGCTTGATCAGGAAAAGAATCTATGTTCCGACCTACTGGAACGATGTGCTGAAGCATGCAGAGCATGCGCTCTACGAGACATTCCTAGCAAGGAATCTTGTTCCGCTTCCCTGTGACCAGCGATACGGCGAAAGTGAAATGGAACGAATCGTTGAGGCTTGTCAGGAATATTGGGAAACGGCCGGTCAGGACAGCGCCGTAGCATCTGACATGCGCGAGCAGTGGAATTGGGCGGTGGCCAGCGGATCGAGAATCACGGAAGGCACACAGGCAGGCAATATCAAATGTCCCTGAAACACAACATTATCGCCAACTATGTCAGTCAAATTTACGTCACGCTGATCGGTATAGTGATGGTGCCTGCCTACGTCCGCTATATGGGCACCGAAGCATACGGCCTGATCGGCTTCTTCGCCGTGCTTCAAACCTGGTTTCAGCTTCTGGATATGGGGCTCAGGCCGACCATGACGCGGGAGGCCGCCCGCTTTCAGGGTGGCGCGACCGACGCATTGAGCCTGCGCCGCCTGCTGAGGGCGCTGGAGGGAATCTTCTACGGCATTGCCGTGGTTGGCGCTGCTGCCATGATCGCCGGCGCGGAGGCAATTGCCTCAGGCTGGCTACAGATACAGCGGCTGCCGTTGGCAGAGGTGACGCATTCCATCATGTTGATGGCACTAGCGATCGCATTGCGCTGGGTATCTGGGTTGTACCGTGGCGCCATTGCCGGATTCGAGCGCCAGGTTTGGTTGAGCAGTTTCAATAGCGCCGTCGCCACGGTCCGCTTCGTGCTGGTCATTCCATTCTTTATCTATGTGGGTTCCAGCCCCGTTCTGTTCTTCGGTTTTCAGCTGGCGGTCGCGATTCTTGAAACATCGACGCTCCTAGTGAAGACTTATCGCGTGTTGCCGAAGATAGACAAGGGTATGAGAGTGCCGTGGCGCTGGCAGCCGCTACGTCCGGTCCTCAAGTTCTCGCTTACGGTAGCCTTCACACATTTTGTCTGGGTGTTGGTAACGCAAACGGACAAGCTGCTGCTATCGCGTCTCTTGCCGCTGACGGATTACGCGTATTTCACGCTAGCCGTGTTGGTCGCCAACGGCGTGACGCTGGTTGCCGGGCCGACAAGCAGCGCGCTGCAGCCTCGTCTTGCACGGTTGTCGGCGCAAGGTGACGAGGATGGGGTGATACGCCTGTACCGGAACGCTACGCAGTTGATCGGTGTAATCGCGGTCCCCGTCGCATTGATGCTGGCGACATTTTCTGAGCAGATTCTATGGGCATGGACAGGCGATGCGGAAATCGCGAGCAAGGCAGCGCCCGTACTGACCCTGTACGCGTTGGGCAACGGTATTCTCGCCTTCGGTGCATTTCCGTATTACCTGCAGTTCGCAAAGGGTGACATGCGAATGCACTTGATCGGAAACGTGCTGTTCGTTGTCGTGCTCGTGCCGGCGCTCATTCTGGCGACCCTTCATTACGGCGCGATCGGTGCAGGATATGCCTGGCTCTGCACGAATGCCGCCTTGTTCGTTTTCTGGATACCACGCGTACACAACCGGTTTGCCAAGGGGTTGCATGTTCAATGGGTGTTGCGGGACGTGGGAGGCATTGTATTGGTGACTGTGGCCGTTTCTCTGGTTGCACATTGGTTCATGGAATGGCCGCGCGAGCGCATTCCGATCGCTATGTGGATAGCGGCGCTCAGTGCCGGACTGCTGACCACGGCGGCAGTGGGCTCCTCGTGGGTAAGAGAAACGATCAGCCGGCGCGTACGGCTGAGGGGATAAGGGGAAGCGATGAGAGCGAAGAGGGAAGGGAAAAGGCCGAAGGTTTCGGTATGCGTGGTGACGTACAACCATGAAGACTATATCCGAAAGTGCCTGCAGAGCATAGTTGACCAGGAAACCGATTTCGACTTCGAGGTCCTTGTGGGCGAAGACTGTTCCACGGATGGGACCCGTAAGATTGTGTGTGAATTTGCCGAGAAATACCCACACCGGGTGAAGGCAGTTCTTTACGAAAGAAACTGTGGACCAGTACAGAATTTCCTCTATGTTCACAGCGTGGCACAGGGGGAACTGGTTTGCCACTGCGATGGCGACGACTACTGGCTTCCAGGCAAGCTTCAAGCGCAGGTGACGTTCATGGAGCAGCATCCGGAGTGCTGCATGGCGGGGCACAGAATGTACCGGGAAGATGATGGCGGCCAGCTTAGGGAAGACGGTCGCGGGAATTGCGACATTCTGGATTCGGTAATGGATGTATCCGCCTTTTACAGGCATGGAAACTTCCTCGCTCATTCATCGACGATGTATCGGGCTTCATCTGGCCGCGTGCCCGATGCATCAGCGAGAGGTATCGACTATCTCACTCACATATGGCGCGTGAAGGACGGCAGGATAGGCTACATAAAGCAATATCTCGGTGTCTATCGGAGGCATGCAGCGTCAGTTACCGCGCGCATGAGCAATTCCCTGTTTCATTTCGATATCAACCTGCTTGCTCTTGAAGCCATTCACAAGATTGTTAAGGACGAACGCGAGTTCGAAAGACGCAAGTTTGCGTTGTGTGTGAAATGCATCAAGAACTACGTGGCGAATGGGCGCATCGATCTGGCGCGGGAGATCGCGCTCCGATCGAGGCACTTCATATTGAAGAAACGATATGCTGCCTTCTTGAGAATGATGCTGCTCTTTGGTGATGCCCTCAGTATCGTCGTCCGACTGAAACGCAAGTACATCTCGTCGGTGGCGTAAGACGCTATTTGGGCTTCAAGAAACCACTCCTGGCTGGCAGGCTAAGTGACGGCGGTTTGAGCAAGCCACCAACGCAACAATGTGCCGCTATGAAACCGTTTCCGGCCGGATGACGCGAATAAATTGAAATAGAAGATAACGATGCAACATTCTCTCAGTCTCATACTCATCGCGATAGGGGCGATAATCGGCACCGGTTCCTATGTTCTTTTTCCGGCAGTGATGTATCTGGTGCTCGGCATTGCCTTGGCAATCTATTGCGTTCTTGTCGTTAAGAAAGCCATTCATCTAAATGTCCAAAGCAGTTTGATACTGCTGGCCTATCTTATTTTCTTGTTGTTGAACTTCACTAGAGATATCGGAAACGACGTCGCCAGTCGCCTTTATCTGAACTTCTTTCTTGGTATATGCGCTTATCTGGTTGTGATCCGGATATTTCTTCTTGCGCCAGAAGATGGAATGCTCAGATATCTGCCACTCATCAGCCTGACAATTATCGCCGCCGGTATCCTGCTTGAACTGAACGGAATCATTGAATCCAGGCGATACGGAGAGGCGATGGAAAGCGCGGACGAAGGTCTGCTATTGCGACCGGGCGGCTTTCTCAATCCAAACCGGACCGCTACATTGAGCCTGATCTGGCTTTTCTGCGCGCTGGAGTCGAAGAAGAGTAGCTACTGGCTGAGGGCCGCATCGATTGCAGCTTGTGCGTTCACCCTCGCGCTGACGCAATCGCGCGCGGCCATGCTTTTTCTATTCATTTATCTGGTCTTCAATTTTTTTGAAGGCGGAGCAAAAAACCTTAAATACTATGCTGCTGGGATCTTCTGTTGCATTCTGCTGTTACTCGCGTTCGGTAGCCAGTCTGACGCGCTGGTGGATATCTATGATGCGATCGCTCTTCGGTTCCAAGGGGACGGCAGCTCCGACGAGCGCTATTCGGTGGTGATGCATGCGCTGGATATCTTCGCGAAAAGTCCCTTTATCGGCCATGGCATGCGATCGATGGTCGGCATCGCGGGACTCGGAACGCATAACGAAATCATTGAGTGGCTAGTGAATTTCGGCCTCGTTGGATTTCTGGTCATGCTTCTCATCATTGCCAGGTTCTATTTCGTCGGATCGTTTGCCTATTTATGCATGTGTATTCTTCCGACTTTCCTGTTCAGTCACAATTTTTTTGAGGCAACTTCATTTCAGTGCGCTCTTGCCTGTGCATATGCGTTCCACCATCGGTTGGCAAGAAGTACTGTGGACGAACCGGTGCGGAAGCCGTCTGGATTTCCTCTTAAGAGGCGCGCCGCGCTCGCTGCGATACCTGCGCTTGTGAACAGGATTGGTCATGCCGCTCGTCCTGTCGGAAAAGCATGAGAATCGTTTTTCTGACGAGTTCTATGGGGGCCGGCGGCGCGGAGCGCGTGGCCACGACGCTCTGCAATGCTTGGGTCGCGCGCGGCGACAGCGTGACGCTGATTGCGACGTTTTCCGGTGGTGGCGAGCGCCCGTTCTACCGGATTTCCGACGCCGTGGAGTTCATGTATCTCGCCAACGCGATTGGAGACAGGAAGAAGGGGATAGTTTCCTCCCTGCGGAGACTGGCTGCCCTGCGCAAACTTATCGTGCAGAGACAACCGCATGTCATTGTGTCATTCCTGCCGAACGTGAATGTCGCAGCCGTTATCTCGACTGCCTTCCTGAGGATCCCGGTAATTATCTGCGAGAGGAGCGATCCGTCGAGCCGATCCTATCCATGGCATTTGAAGCTGCTTTGTAAGCTGTCCTATCCGTTCGCGAACATGTTGACGGTCCAGACCGAATCGGTTGCCCGGAAAATCCGGGAGATATTCCCGGGACTGGGAGTTATCCGCATCGCGCCGAATCCGCTGCCGGAAGCAGTGGCTGAAATTGCGAGGAGCCGGTGCAGCGAACGCAAGATTCTCTTGAGCCTCGGCCGATTGTCGCGTGAGAAGCAGGTGGACAAACTGGTGCGCGCATTCGGCACGGTTGCGGCGTCCTTTCCGGACTGGGACATGTATATATACGGTGATGGACCGCTCAGTGCGAACCTCGCACGGCAGATCGCGGATGAAGGGCTCGCTGCGCGCGTACTGCTGAAAGGGCGCACCGATGTGCCGTGGAAGGTGATGGCAGATGCGGATGCGTTTGTACTGGTGTCGGCATACGAAGGATTTCCGAATGCGCTGCTGGAGGCGATGGGAATCGGATTGCCCTGCGTTGCATTCGACTGCCCGAGCGGGCCGCGCGAAATCACCGCGAACGGACAGGATGCATTTCTCGTTCCGCTGAACGACCGCGAAGGCCTCGTACGTGCACTGGAGCGGATCATGGCTGACGGTGAGCTGCGGCTTGCGCTTGGAAAGCGCGCGCAGGATTCGGTGCGCAAGCGCTTTGGCCTTCCTCGGATCATGCAGCAATGGGACGCTTTTTTCAAAGAGGTCGGCGCCATTCGCTGATCCGGGCCAGGCCGGCCTAGAAGTGAGTTGCGTTTTGTAAGGGCGCTCGCATGGATAGGGAAAACGTTGATGCCAAGGGTGATGCATGTGATCGGCGGGCTGGAGGTGGGCGGAGCGGAAATGGCGCTCTACCGCCTCGTCACCGCCACGGCCGGCGGCGAGAGCACGTATACGCATGCCGTCGTATCGCTGACACCGGACGGGCCGATGGGGCAGCGCCTGCGCGATTCTGGCATCGAGCTGACGACGTTCGATTTCAGGAAGGCCCCATTGCGACATTTCTTCGACCTGCTGACTCTGCTGCGCCGTAGCCGGCCGGATATCGTACAGACCTGGATGTACCACGCGGACATGCTCGGAGGGCTGGCCGCGCGCCTTTCCGGAATCCGGAACGTCATTTGGGGAATACGCACCTCGGAACTGACCGCAGGCAGTTCGCGAGCTACCATTGCCGTCAGGGCGGCATGCGCCTGGCTATCACGATGGGTGCCACATACCATCGTTTGCGTGGCCGAAGCGGCGCGCGAAACGCATATGCATGCCGGTTACGAGCCTGGCCGAATGGTCGTGGTGCCGAACGGATTCGATCTTTCGCGGCTGACCGCTTCGGATGAACAGATCAGCCGCATGCGTGCTCAATGCGGCTTTGGGACGAAGCACTTGGTCATCGGGACATTGGGACGCTTCAATTTCAGCAAGGACCAGCAGAACTTCGTGCGTGCCGCCGGGGAGCTGGCGCAGCAGCATGAAAATGTGCGCTTCCTGATGGTCGGCAGAAATCTGGACGCGAACAATGCGGAGCTCATTCGCTGGATCGGAAAAACTGGTCATGCAGACCGGTTCGTACTGCTGGGTGAGCGTGCGGATGTTCCGACCTGCCTCGGGGCAATGGATATTTTTTGCCTGTCTTCTCGCAACGAGGGTTTTCCGAATGTGGTGGGTGAGGCGATGGCACTGGCTCGGCCGTGTGTCGTCACGGATGTCGGCGATGCGGCCATGCTAGTGGGAGATACCGGGGTAGTGGTTCCCCGCGAGAATTCGACAGCCCTGGCTAGAGGCATGACACGGCTTGTGACGATGGATACGGAAGCCCGACACCGGTTGGGCCGATGTGCGCAGGACAGGATCCGCGCCGATTTCACGACCGACAAAACACGCGAGCGCTTCGAGTCGATTTACCGGTGCCTCACCGAGAAAAACCTTGTTTAACGGATCCGAGGAGAACGGCCGGTTTCGATGACTCCTCCGTTTGGCCGCCCGACATGTACTTCAAGGTAGTGCAATGGCAAAAATCATCTATGCATGCAGCCGGAAGACTCCTTTCGGCGAGAATGACGAGAGCCGGATATATGCGATATGCGCGAGACTGTCACCCGACAATCTGTCTCGGCCTGCCTCGCACAAGATCGTCGTCAACGGCACGCTCGCGTACGGGATCGCTAACTATCAGGGCGCCTCTGTTCGTGGCGACAGCGTTTTGCTCGGATGCCTGTACGGAGAAGGTGCGCGCTGGGAAAGTCCGGGAGAGGAGCGCCCGGATGGCTCCTATGCGCTGTTCCGGAGCAGCGCCGATTTTCTGGAGGCGGCAAGCGATGCGGCTGCGTCCCGGACTATCTGGTATTACTTCGATGATGCGCATTTCATTGCATCGACGTCGCAACGGGCCATTATCATGTTCCTCGGCGGCCTCCAATTCGATGAAAGAATTATTTCGTGGATGCTGCCCACAGGGACGCTGGGACCGCATCTCTCGTGGGACAAACGGATCAAACGGCTTCCCCCCGATGCGTCGGTGGCCCTGGACAGGAGACGATGGAGTCTATCCGTCGATAGCAAGCCAGTCGCCTTCACACCATTAGGGAAAACCCATGCGGAACACCGTGAGTCGCTTCAGCGTGAGATCCGTGAGGTTGTTCGCTCCCTGGGCCGGTCCGGCGCCATCGACTTCAAGAGCTATGTGCTTCCGTTATCCGGTGGCTATGACAGCCGGGGAATCCTGTGCTTACTGCGCGATCCGGAGCTGCCGCCGGACTTGAGAACCGTTACCTGGGGGCTCGAAGCGAGCCTTGATCGCAGGGGGAACGATGCGGCAGTCGCTCGGGAACTGGCAGGAAAAGTCGGCGCAAGGCACCGGTACTTCCATACGGATATCGGCAACGAGCCGGCTGGAGCGATTATCGACCGCTTTATTGCTTGCGGGGAGGGACGAGTCGATCATCTCTCTGGATACATGGACGGTCTGGAGACTTGGCGCAAGTTACTTGAGGAGGAGGGCTGCCGTGGCATTATCAGGGGTGACGAAGGCTTCGGATGGATACCGGTATCGTCGGAGCTGACAGTCAGGCTTGCGGTCGGAATGGCGCTGTGCGCGGATTACCGCAATCTGGCCGATGTCATAGAACGATTCGGACTTCCGGAACAGGAGTTTCCAGTCGATCTGCAGCGGAAGAAAGAGGAAACGCTGGAGGCTTGGCGGGACCGGCTGTATCACGCGTACAGGATGCCCACGATTCTTGCTGCGTTATCCGACATCAAATACAGCTATGTCGAGATCGTCAACCCTTTGTTGGCGAGGTCCATCCTGTACCGTGTTCGCACCGTACCGGACAGCTTGAGAACGAACAAAGCGCTATTCAAGGAAATTATCAACGCTATCAGTCCGGAAGTTCCGTATGCCAATGAAGGGGCGAATGCGAGCCCGAGCACTATTCTCCGCAATAAGGAGATCGTCGAATTGATGAGGGAAAAACTCTCTTCCGATGAGGCGAGGCGAATTTTCGGGGGCGATTTTCTTGACTACGTTCTGGGCCAGATGCGTGATGAGGGCAGTTCGGCGAGCAAGAAGCCGGATAGATATTGGGGAAGCATAAAGCGGCTGGTTCCCCGATTCATCAAGAATCGAATACGCGACGTGGCGGCAAAGCCAAGTCTGAACGGTAATGTTCTGGCATTCCGGGTTTTCCTCGTGGTCAGGATGCATGAAATTCTGAATGCGGATTGCGAAGAAGTGACGCGCACAGCGACGCTGGATTCCAATGCCTCTGCCGGCCCATGTCGCCTCCCTCCTGTTAACTCTTTTCAGAGCATTGCCTAATGCTCGTTCAATTGATGCGCTCAGTCTGGAGTGCGTCCACTCCGATCCGGCTGCGAATGGGCGCAGCCCCGTCAGGGAGCTTATATAAGCTGGCGTTCGATCGTTTGACGTGGTTCCCTTTTATGGAAATACGGCTAACCGGTTGAGCGTCGCAATTGCTGTCATCTGAACCCACGGTCTGCGGTGCTCCGTTGCCGGGCGATGCATAGACGGCATCTCACCAAACACGGGTACATCATGAGGAAGAAGATCAAGACGGTTTTTATCGGGAACAGACCCACGATACTCGAATCACTTTCCAGCAATGCAGACATTGATCTGGTGCATATCTTCGCCATGAAAGGGTCGATGATAAGAGCCGACAAGCTTAAGGGCGAGCTCTCGTTCATTGCGGAGTCAGGCGAAAAAGACCAGATCATGGATTGTTTGCTGAATGCGGATTACGAGCTGTGCGTATCGGCAGGATGCCCGTACATTATTCCAGTTTCGGAATGTCCGACAGGAAAAGTTTTTATCAACTCGCATCCGTCCGCCTTGCCGCTTGGGCGAGGCAAGCATCCCATCAACGAATGCATACTTTCCGGTCATAACATCGCCGGCGCAACGCTACATTACATTTCCGATGGGCTTGATGAAGGTCCCATCATCAACCAGGCGATGTTCGAAGTGACGGATGACATTGACCTGGACATTCTGTATTCCTTCATATTCGACCTCGAATGCGAAGTTTTCGAAGAAGGGCTGGAAAAGCTGATCGACTGCGATCTGCAACTTGAAGGGAAGCCTCAAAGCGGAAAGACCACGTACTTCTCTCGGCAGAATTCCGACTTCTATTTCGATTTATCGGAGGGCGAAGCGGGAGATTTGGTGAGAAAAGTAAGGGCCTTTTCCTCTGAAAACCTCGGCGTCAAAGTTTCAATCAACGGTGCGGAGCTTACATTGCACCGGGTTTCGAGGATAAAAAATCCTTATCTCGAATATCGATGCGCAGCGTTACCGGCTGGCTCGATCGCGCTGGCAGGAAACAACGTACTGGTTGTTAAGCTGAAAGACGGTTTGGTGCGTTTCGAGCGTTGGCATAGCGATACCGTATCTGCTGCGCCGTCGGAATTGGCACAGAAGCATGCATCGCTGAGCCCTGCAAATCCGCTGATTCATTAATGCCGTTTTGGCCTGATCGTCCGGAGGTCAAGTTCAGGGCGATAAACGCGGCCGTACCTGATGCGATGAGCATTGCCCATCAAGATGCTCAGCGGATTACATTCCTTTGACACGTATTGCCTTTCACTGAGCGAGTCATGGCGAGCCCAAAAATCATCATTTCCGTGAATACGGCATGGAATCTATACAACTTTCGATCCTGTCTGATCAAGGCGTTTATCCAGCATGGCTATCAAGTGATTGCGGCTGCGCCTCATGACGACTATTCGCATCGCCTGAATGAGTTGGGCTGTCGTTTCGTTCATGTGCCGATGGACAGCAATGGAACGCATCCGGCGCGTGATCTGTCGCTATTGATGCACTACTTTCGACTATTGAAAGTAGAAAGACCCTGTGTTTATCTTGGCTACACCGTTAAGCCGAATGTGTATGGTTCGATGGCAGCGCATATGCTTGGTATCCCTGTCATCAACAACATCGCCGGGCTGGGTACCACCTTCATCAATAGCAGTGCTCTGACCCACCTCGTGCGGTTGCTTTATCGTGTAGCGCTACGCAAGT
>JAEZVM010000422.1 GCA_023420795.1 Pseudomonadota bacterium | reverse complement strand
GCTTCCTTGCGCCGCAAAGCATATCGGTTCAGCCCGGCCATGTGGATGCGGCACAGGTAATCCTGCCAGTTGATCAACCTGGCATCGACCGGGAACCGCGCGCCATCCTCCGCGCTGAAGCGCTGTGCCAGCGCGAGCAGTTGGGTATTGTGGAAACGATAGCTCGGCTGGGTATAGAACGAGAAGGTGATCGCCAGCGTCTGCGTGGTACGGAATCTTTCCATCGATTTCGATTCACTCTCCGCGCCGAGCAGGCGGCGGGCCATGCTCCATGCGCCTACGCCGGCGCGCATTGCGCTCAGTATCAGGCGGAACGTGCCGTTGCCCACCACGCGGAAGTCGTGCTTCGGTTCGTTGTAGAACAGCTTGTCGTAGAGCTGCCAGTTGCGCTTCGACTCGTTCTGGATCAGGCGGATCAGCTCGCCGAGCAGGATCGGATTGCCGGAACCGGTGCAGCACTGGTAGATGCGCTGCCGGTTCGGCTCCGTCAGCGCTTCGGCAGTCGCCATCAGGATGCCGTTGGCCACCAGATCGGCCGGAACGATGTCGATGATTTCATCCGGCTTGGCGGGGAACAGGCGGGTTCTGCCGCGCGCATAGGCGAGGATCACCGCGTCGGCCACCTTGACGCCTTCGATCCAGCCGGGTGCGGGTTCCTGCAGCGTGCTCTCGATGATGGACGGGCGAACGATGGTGAGCGTGCGGCCGTGCATGCCGCGCATCGCGAGTTGTTCGCCTATCCATTTCGTGAAGGTGTAGGTATCGTTCCAGCCGTAGCGGTTCGATTCGCTAATGCCTAGTTCGGTTAGACGGCGCGTCAGCAGCTTCGGATCGCGCACGTTCGCCTTTACCTGCGCGATTTTCTGCTGCAGCTTTGCGATCAGCGCCTCGACATCGTAGTAGCCGTCGCGATGGCGCGGAATGCGTGCGCCGGTCGGATGGACGATCTCTTCCCGCATCTCGCCGCTGTTGTAGCCGTTGACGTAGCATGTGGACACCTGTATCAGCGGCGCGTTCGCGGCGCGCGCCAGCGCGGTGAGATGATGCAGGCTCAGCGCGTTGATCATCAGCGCCTGATCCAGCGGTTCGCGGAAATTCACGCTAGCGGCGACGTTGATCACCACATCGACGCGGCCGGCCAGTTCGACGAAACGGGCGGCGGAAATGCCGAACCCGGCTTCCGTCACTTCGCCGGTGATGCACTCGACCTTGTCGTCGAAGAAGCGTTCAAGATAGCCGGGTTTTTCGGCGCGCAGCTTTTCGAACACCGACGAAGTAGCGATTTCACGCTCGAAACGTTCCTGTGCGCTTGCCCCGCCGCTGTTGCCATGTCCGCCGCGGATCAGCAGGATCAGGCGTTCGACATCGGGCACCGAACGAATCAGTTTTTCCAGCACCACTTTTGCCAGAAAACCGGTTGTGCCTGTCAGGAAAACACGCTTGCCGGACAATGCAGTGCATACGCTCAGGTTTCGAGCCGTTTGTTTCATCCAATAATCTCCAGAAATGCAGTGGCGCGATTGCCGCGCCGCAGGGTTGGTAAAGCGGGATCAGATAATGCGGGTGAGGCGGAACATCGCCGTCATCGCCAGGCCGGGCAGCGCGTTGCGGTGGCAGCAGTAGGTCTTTTCAACCTTGCCCTGAAAGCGCGATTTCGCGAATTCGAGCCCCTTGAAGTTGTAGAGAAAATCCATGCGCTCGCGGATGACGCCCATGGTCGCGCGCAGCAGGCGCGACTCCTGCGGTTCGACATCCTTTGCCAGCATCAGCGGCACCAGGCCGAGATCGACATACTCGACGCCTTCCGCCTTGAACACATCGATCGCATGCGCCATCAGCGCATACCACAGGCCCTGCTTGAAGTTGGCGGACGAGCGGGAAATGTTCGGCACATAGCTGACCAGGCGGCCGTTCGCATAGATCGGATCGAAGAACACGAAGCCGACCGCTTCGCCGTTAAGGTAGGCATAGAAGTAGCGCGTGCCTTCGCGGTAATCGATCAGCATCGGCCGGATCAGGAAGCGGATCTCGTTGTTCTTGCAGCGGCGGGTCTGGATCCAGGCCTGCGAAATCTTTTTCGCCTCCGGGTCGTAGCCGGTCTCGCGGATTTCGAGGCCGTGGCTTCGCGCCTGGTTGATCGCGGTGCGGATGATCTGCTTCTTGGAGCCGCGCAGCGACCAGCCGGCGAGGTCGATCTTCGATTCGCTGCCGAACTGCGTGCCGTAATAGCCGTAGTGATGATGCAGGTGATCGACCACTTCCTTGCCCACCTGAACGAACACCGCATTCGGGAACCGTGCCACGAAATGGTCGAGCATCAGCGCGCGATGCTGCGGCGCGCAGACCGGCTCGGACAGCACGAACTGCATGCCCCAGTACTTCGCATAGGCGATGTAGCCGATGCCCGGCATGTCGAAGTACAGCATGTCCTGCTGCATCGTCGAAAAGGACATCGAATGCGAACCGAACTGCTTCAGGCTCGCGATTCTCCGCGCTCCGTCCAGCTCGGTAACGCCGGCGGAAATAGGCCTGTCCAGTGTGAAAACCTGATCACTCAAAGCAACCTCCATCTTTGCCGTAAGGGGAACTGCTCGTCTGTCGGCGTCCGCCGATCCGTGCCGCGGGAAAAAAATGCCGGGTGCATCTGCTGCATTCCCGGCGTCCATGAACCGACGATTTGTATGGCTTCGTCAGGCTGGCTTTTTCCCGAGCACCGACCAGTAGCAGTTCAGCAGCAGCAATCGATAATGTTTCTGTTCCCGGATATGCAGGCCCAGCCGCTTCATCGATTCCGGATAGTTGTAGATGTTGTGGACGGCGTTGCCGGCAAAGGCCCAGAAGAACAGCACCGCGCCATACCAGTAGAGGACCTTGAATGCGCGACTGAAGATATTCCCGGTGGGGTAGGAGAAGTCGCCGACAACCACGTGTGCGCCCGGTTTGCCGAGCCTGATCAGGTGCTCCAGCACGCGAACCATCATTTCTTCGGAAAAGACATTCAGGAAGAAATTTGCGACCACCATGTCGTACTTCTCGTATTCATTCACCTTCATGATGTCGCTGTGCAGCTGACGGATCTTTACGGTGATGCCTTCCTTGTCCAGGTTGGCCTGGAATTTCTTCAGCATCGTCTCGGAGAGATCGACGACCGTGACATCGGCACCGAGCTTCGCGGCATGCACCGCGTCCATGCCATGGCCGACGCCGGCAAACAGCACCTTGTCGCCGGGCTTGAGGCGATCGAGCATGGCCACCTTGCAGCGATGGATCGATTTGCCGCTATAGAAGGCGCTTAACCAGTCGTAGATAGGTCCTACCAGCTTGTATTTGTCTCTCATTGCTTGTCCCCAGGTTGTTTGCAACCTTGTCCGTTTTTAGCAATCGCCGACAGCAACCATCGCCGGCGCGTCTCCTCCAAAGAACGCCATCCCTGTCTGATATTGATTTGTGGCGCTTACTGCTTCGCTGCGCATTCCACGTTGCCCCAAGGCATTTATACAAAACGCAGGCGACAGCAATCCCTGCGCGACAGGTGGCTGCCACACAAGATTGCATTAACAGTAAGAGTATTTAGATTAAGCGGAGAAGAAAAAAACGACCGGCCTTCACCTTGGCTTGAGAGGCCAAACTTTTGACCTTGAGAGTCAATGGAGAAAGTATTTTCTCCGGGAATCTTTTTTGGCCCGTGAAGATTTCATGGCGTCAATAATTTGGGTCCGATGCGGGATAAGGAAAACAGATTTTCTTTACGATTGATCCAGTTCCGTATATTTCCTGGCCGATCCATAAGACAGGCCGACCGGGTACCGTACTGCATTCTTCGCGATTTTTTCCTGTGCCGCCTGCAGCAGGTCGAAGTTTCCCGCATCGGCAAGCAGCAGCAGATACATCAGCACATCCGCGCATTCGTCGCGCAGCGCCTGCTGGAATGCGCTGTTGGTTCTCAATGCCGCCAGTTCCTCATCCGTCTTCCATTGTGTCAGTTCCAGCAGTTCCGAGGATTCCAGATTCAGCGAAACGATGAGATTTTTCAATGTATGGAACTGCTTCCAGTTCCTGTCATCTCTGAACTGGAGAACCATGCGTTTAATTGTGTTGAGGTCAGTCATGAGCGGCAGACAAATGAATATTTAACATGGTCAGCTTCAGTGCTTCATCCATCCCACTCTCCGAGGAGTTTCAGCATGAAAACAGTAGGCGAAAAGCTAGACGCATTCAGCGTGACCGGTGTGAAGCCGGGCTTCAACAATCATGAAGAGAACGGCCAGTCGGCATTCGAAACCATTACCGAAAAGTCGTTTCCGGGCAAGTGGAAAGTCATCTATTTTTACCCGAAAGACTTCACCTTCGTCTGCCCGACCGAGATCGTCGGCTTCGCGCAACTGTCGAAGGACTTCGAGGATCGCGACGCGATCGTGCTGGGCGGCTCGACCGACAATGAATTCTCGAAGCTCGGCTGGCGCCGCGAGCACAAGGATCTGTCCGGCCTGAACCACTGGCAGTTCGCCGATACCACCGGTTCGCTGCTCGATCAGCTCGGCGTGCGCGAGAAGGGCGCCGGCGTGGCGCTGCGCGCAACCTTCATCGTCGATCCCGACAACACGATTCAACATGTGTCGGTGAACAACCTGAACGTCGGCCGCAATCCTCAGGAAGTCCTGCGCGTGCTGGACGGCCTGCAGACCGACGAGCTGTGCCCGTGCAACCGCGCGGTCGGCGGCGCGACGCTGTAAGAACCCGCACGGCGCACGGCACCATCTGATCGCCA
>JAEZVM010000420.1 GCA_023420795.1 Pseudomonadota bacterium | reverse complement strand
AAACGGCTTGAACAGCCGGTCTCGGATGAACTTCTCATCCATGCCATGCCCGGTATCCTTGACCTCGATCACCGCGCGGCCCCCCTCTCGTACGAGCCGCACCTTGACTGCCCCGTCGCGTGGCGTGGCCTCGACCGCGTTCTGGATCAGGTGCCCGATAACCCGTTCAAGGCGGGCGGAGTCGGCAAACACCATCAGGCCATGATCGGCAATCTCCAGTACCGGCTTCGGCTCACCGGCAGATTTTGCCGCCACTGCCTGCTGCAGCACCTCATCCAAGGACAGGGGAACCGGTTTATCCACCGAAGAGGCATGGCTCAGTTTCTGCAAAAGCAGCTTCATCTTCTGCACCGAGTAATCCACCGTCTCCAGCATGTCGTTCTGGAATTCGAGATTGTTCCTGTGCTTCTGTGCATTCGCCAGAAGAAGGGACAACTGCGATACCAGGTTCTTCAGGTCGTGCACCATGAAGGTAGACATGCGGTTGAAGGACTCGAACTGGCGCGCCACCATCAGCGCGTTCGCCGATTCGCGCTGCGCGAGATAACTCGCTGCCTGGCTGCCTGCGATCTTCAGCAGGTCGGTGGCTTCCCAGTTTAGCTTGATCCGGCTCCTAGGCTGCGCTAGGACGATAAAGCCGAACAGGCTGCCGTGCAGGATCAGCGGCACGATCAGCCGTGCCTTGATATTCACCAGCAACCAGCGCGGCAGCGAGAGCGCTTCGTATCTTTCAGGATAGGTATCGAATTCCTCGAGATCGATTACCCACTGAGTCTTGCGCAGGAACTGGCAGAAGGAGCTATTCGCCGGTTCACAGTCCCGCGTCAGGTCGAGATTCCAGTTCGCCACCGGTTCATAGCTGCCGCCTTCGCCGCGAATGAACAATGCACCGCCGGGGCTCTCCATCAGCCCGGCGATGGCCTTGATCGTGCGCTCGTTAAGGCCTGGGCCTTCTGTCGAGAGCGCCCGCGTAAACCGCAGCCATTCGTCGCGATAGTCATAGCGATAGCGAAAAAAATGCTTGCTGATGAAGACCTTGAGTCGGGAACGGAACGCTCCGGAAAACAGGACGGCGAGGAGAAGGATCACCGCCCCGCACAGGAAGGCAACCTGCATCACCGTTCCCCAGCTTCCTCCAAAAAGCCGCAGGTAATATCCCGCCGCTGCCATGGCGAGAAGATAGGCGGCAGAGCCGAACAGCGCGGCGGAATGGAACAGGATATGTCGCGACACCGACAGGCCGAAAGACCATTGCGGATTGCGTGCAGCCGACAGTGCGATCAAGGGAACCGACAGCGCATTGACCAGGCCGCGTGCCGTCCATATCTCGAGACTGATCAGCCTGAACAGCATGGCGTCGCTGTACAGGTAAAAGTCATAGACGAATAGGCCACCGATGCCAAGGCAGGCGAACTTGATTCCCCAGCGCGATTCCACGGGTGTGTTCCTGTAAAGCTGCTCCACAAGAAGCATGCCCAATACGGCCATCACAACACGCCCTGCGATGCTGATGAGGAAATCCAGTTTGTCAAAGGAAGACGCCGGAGCGAGATGATTGTAGGTGGTCGCGAGAAGGAGCAGCGTATAAAACGCGCCGATCATCATTGCAGCGGATTTGCCTCTGAAGAGCGATACGGCCTTCTCCTGCCGGACTCGGCCCAGCACCATCAGCAGAAAAAACGTCCATCCTGCATTGCGGAGAATTTCGAGAGCGTCTGCCAGCAACAGCATCGGACGGCCGGAGGCCACATGATAGGCAATCGCGGCTGCCCAAATCGCCGTCAGCAGGCAGGCGAAGGCCAGCGCTATCCTGTGCAAACGGTTGCGCCAGCTCGTAAGGAGCAGCACGCATAAGAGGAAAAAGCCCAGCGCGGCAATGGCGTAGCTGAGCACGGCGACGCCGGCGGACATCTAGAACGCTCCTCCGCTCATCGGCTTCCCTTGGCAAACAGGACAACCTGCAATGTCTCGATCAATATCAGCAGATCGAGAAACAAGCCGTGGTTCTTCACGTAGTACAAGTCATACTGGAGCTTCTGGACGGCATCCTCAATAGAAGAGCCATAGTGATAGCGCACCTGTGCAAATCCGGTAATTCCCGGCTTGATGCTGTGCCTCATGTTGTAGTAGGGGATCTCCTCGCACAACTGTTTCACGAAATACGGGCGCTCCGGACGCGGCCCGACGAAACTCATCTCTCCCTTGAGCACGTTCAGTATCTGAGGCAGTTCATCTATCCGGAGCTTGCGGATAATGCGTCCGATACTGGTCGTGCGATCATCATTGGCCGCCGCCCATTGCGGTGTTCCGCCCTTTTCCGCATCGCTCCGCATGCTGCGAAATTTCATTACCCAGAAAGTGTGTCCATCCTTGCCGACGCGTTCCTGCCGATAGAAGATCGGACCACGATCTTCAAGGTAGATGCACAAGGCCGTGATTAGCATGACCGGAAGAGAAGCTGCAAATATCAGCACGCTGACCACCAGGTCGAACAAACGCTTTCCGATAGAGCGCAGCGTGCTCTGGTCGAATCCGTCACCGAAAATCAGCCAGCTCGGATTCAGCGAATCGAGCCGGATCTGACAGGCCTCCCGCTCGAAGAATGCGGCAGCGCCAGTGACCTTGATTCCGCTGAGCTTGCATTCGAGAAGGTCCTGCAGCGGGAAGGCGGCGCCGCGCCGGTTCTGTACCGATACCACGATCTCTTTGACACTGTGTTTCTTCGCCATCGAAGCCAGAGACTCTCCGGCAGGCAAAATCGCGGACGGTGAAACATGGCGTTCTTCAGTCGGCATCGGCATGAACCCGATAACGTCGTACTTGTTATAAACGCGGTTATGCGATGCCAAACGGCCGCATTCCTGGGCCAGGGCGCCATCGCCGAGAAAGATCACGCGTGATTCCAGGAAGCCGAACTTGAAGGTCTTGAAGATGAACACCCTTGCGCACAACAGCAGCGCGGCGGCTAGGGCGGTCGATAAACCGAGAATGCCGCGCCCGACATAGAGCTCGGGCACCAGATAGAAGAATAGCGTAAGGATGCCAAACCCGAGTGTGACGGACGGCATTAGCCGGAGAAAGGTATTCGCTGTGCTGGGTCTGCGATCCAGCTGGTACATGCCGAAGGCACTCATGCTGAACACCATGACCAGCGCAAAGGCAGCTGCCGATGCAAAGAAATTCTCGGAAGTGCTCGTATAAGGTTCGCTGCTGTCGAGGAAGCGAAGCGTTCGCCCCAGGTAAAAGGATCCGATCAAGAGAAAAATCTCGATCAGCAGCAGCGCGGAAACCAGCTTGGAAACATAGTGATTGAAGATTTTTACCATGTCGGATCCATGACTGAAAAAGCGCTCCACGGCGCACGGCAAGATTGAGGCGACAGATTTTTCGGACGGGCTGCAATGAGGGAGAAAGCTTTTTTGGATATTTTTTGTTACACATTGCTTGCCGAGGCTTAACTTTACAAACGGAGTGGCTTTTCTCTTTGATAACGAACAACAAAATGTGCGTTTCGGCAACCCGATCTCGTGCCTTTGGAAGACCGTATCTTTATCTCTGTAGACCTCATTCCCTTGAAAGGGCTTTGCGGAAGAGGTGGCGGGCCTGCTCGGGACCCGTGTTCATGGCGCGGCTCGCAAACGACTTCAACTTTCCTCCACCGATATGGCGTATCGCTGTGAGTGCTCCATTCACGGTGCGCAGGTTGAACGCGAGAATGCCCCAGCGCTCTCTCCGATCGGACATCCAGTCTTGCTTGTATTCGTCATCGCCGGTCAGATAATCTACTTCGGCCACACGGTCCATATCGATAACGTGCTGCATCAGGTGTGCGGTCAGGACGGAGCCAACCGACAGGCGGGAAAATCGCTCGTCATAAGCGAGTTTGAAAATGGATGCCACGTGATTACTGACAAACCAGACCTGGGCGGCGGCAGGCTCTCCATCGATACAGGCAATTCCAAGGCGCAGCCATCCCTGTTCCGCAGCGGTACGGATAAGGCCCGGCATGAATGCCGGATGCGGTTCCGGCTTTTTCCAGCTTGCCCGGTAAACCTTTTCATAGGCGGCGATGCCCCGTTCGATATCAGTGATGTCGGAAATGATTTCCAGGCGCAGCCTGCCGCTGTCGGAAAGCTGCCGGGCTTTTCTTTTTACGGTGTTTCTCAGTCGTGATGGAAGCGTGTTGAAGTACTCCTCATACGAGCGGCCATTGACAAGGAGGTACCAGTTCCCGAAGCAGAAGTAGGTCTGGACGGCCATGCCCGCTTCGCGGAATGCCTGCTGCAACTGCCCGAAAAGCGGCGTCTCTTTCTGCAGCGGATGCAGGTCCACCGTATCCCAGTGCGGCGCGTCGAAAGCAATCGCTTTCGCAAGAGCTTGCAGGTACTGTCGAATGCCGGTGTCGGTATTGACGACGAGAGGGCTGAACAGCGACGTATAGTAATTCCCCGCTGCCGATAGGTGGCGGGCGGCGAATCGGCCTCTGGCTGCCTGCTCGTAGCACATCGGGAGCAAAGCCAGTGCTCCGCTTTCCGAGGTGCCAGGTTCGATCGCGTAAAGGCGCAACTGCTTGTTTTCGGCGAACGCAGTCTGCACGAGATTGCGAAACCACGGCAGACTCAGGAAAACACCGGATGACGCACTGGCTGCTTTGAACAGCCGGCCATAATGCGCAGGCAGTTCCTCAAGGCTCTGGTAGATGCGTACTCCGTCCATGCAATCCTGGCCTGGTGCTATGGATTGGCTGCAGGCACTAAGCGGGAACAAGATGCTTCTTGAACCAGTCGATCGTCTGCTTCAGTCCCTCGCCGATGCGATGCGTCGGTTCGAAGCCAAGCAGTTGCGCAGCCTTTGAAATGTCTGCCTGCGAATGGCGCACATCGCCGGGCCGGAACGGCCTGTGCTGCGGGCGGCATTGATGCACATGCGGGAAACTGTCGATCAG
>JAEZVM010000392.1 GCA_023420795.1 Pseudomonadota bacterium | reverse complement strand
ACTCGGTCGTCAGGCGCACCGCGCGCTCGATCATTGCAACGCCCGATACGCCGACGATGGTGCGCTCGTACGGCAGCTCGTTCATCAGTTGCGCAAAGCCCTTGCCTTCAATTCCTCCCAACACGCTATCGGGACCGACGCGCGCATTGTCGAAGAACAGCTCACAGGTGTCCTGTCCCTTCTGCCCGATCTTTTCAAGGATGCGGCCAACGCGAAAGCCCTTGCAGTCCTTCGTTTCCAGCAGCATCAGCGAGATACCCTTGGCGCCGGCTTCAGGATCGGTTTTCGCGACCACGACGATCAGGTCCGCGAGGTAGCCGTTGGAGATGAAGGTTTTCGAACCGTTCAGCAGATAACCGTCGCCATCGCGCGTGGCAGTGGTGCGGATGCCTTTCAGGTCTGATCCAGCGCCAGGCTCCGACATCGCGATCGCCGCGATCATCTCGCCGCTGGCGAGCTTCGGCAGGTATTTGCGCTTCTGCTCTTCCGTACCCTGGTTCAGCAGGTAATGAGCGACGATCGCATGCACATGCAGACCGAATGCGGTGTCGCCGGCATAAGCCAGTTCCTCGAACACCACGCACTGATGTGCGAAGCTGCCGCCCGAGCCGCCATAGACTTCCGGAATGTCGGCCAGCAGCATGCCCATCTCGCCGCCCTTGCTCCAGAGGTCACGATCGACATGCTGCTGCTTGCGCCAGCGCTCCTGATGCGGCACCACTTCGGCTTCGACGAAACGCCGCACGGCATCACGGAAGGTTTCGAGTTCCGGATTCATCCAGGGAGATTGATAGTTCATTTTCCGCCTTTCGTCAGATTGCCTGATACATCGTCACCACGCATGCGCCGCCGAGGCCCAGATTGTGCTGCAAGGCGATGCGCGCACCCTGCACCTGACGTACATCCGCCGTGCCGCGCAACTGGTGCGTCAGTTCATAACATTGCGCCAGGCCGGTTGCACCGAGCGGATGGCCTTTCGACAGCAGGCCGCCGGACGGATTCGTAACCACCTTGCCGCCGTAGGTATTGTCGGCGTCGTTCACGAATTTCTCCGCGCCGCCTTCCGGGCACAGGCCGAGCGCCTCGTATGTGATCAGCTCGTTCTGCGCGAAGCAGTCGTGCAGTTCGACCACATCCAGCTCGTTGGGGCCGATGCCGGCTTCCTCGTACACCTTGGCTGCCGCTTCCTTGGCCATGTCGAAGCCGACCAGCCGCATCATGTCTCCGGACTCGAAGGTGCTCGGGCGGTCGGTCGTCATCGACTGCGCAATGATGCTGACGCCGGCCTTCAATCCCTTTTCCTTCGCAAAGCGTTCCGACACCAGCACGGCAGCCGCCGCGCCGCAGGTCGGCGGGCAGGCCATCAGGCGCGTCATCACGCCCGGCCAGATCATCGGCGCATTCATCACGTCTTCGGTCGAAACCACCTGCTTGAACAGCGCGAGCGGATTGTTGGAAGCGTGGCGGCTGGCCTTCGCGCGGATCTTCGCAAAGGTTTCCAGCTTCGTGCCGTACTTCTCCATGTGGCGCCGCCCAGCGCCGCCGAAGTAGCGCAATGCCAGGGGAATCTCCGGCTGGCCGACCAGTTTGTCGGTGACCTCATCGAAGGCATCAAACGGCGCCGGACGGTCGGTGAACACCGAACCGAGCGCGCCGGGGCTCATCTGCTCGAAGCCGAGCGCCAGCACGCAATCGGCCGCGCCGCTGGCGATCGCCTGTCGCGCAAGATAGAGCGCGGTGGAACCGGTCGAGCAGTTGTTGTTGACGTTCACGATCGGAATGCCGGTCATGCCGAGCTGATAGACCGCCTTCTGGCCGCTGGTGGAGTCGCCGTACACATAGCCGACATACGCCTGCTGGATGTCGTCAAAGCCGATGCCGGCATCAACCAGCGCAAGCCGCGCCGCATCCGCGCCCATCTGATGGTAAGGCGCGCTTGCGCCCGGCTTGGCAAACGGAATCATTCCGACGCCCGATACAAATACTTTGCCGCTCATGGCCGCTCCTCGCAATAGGGTGAATCGATAGTTCTAGGTCAATCGACCTAAAGCGGAACTTTATAGGTCAGGTGTATGGTTTTGTCAACGAGCATGCGATAATCTGATGCGCTTCTTCAGATTTCTCCCATGCCTTCCGCCCTGCAAACCTCCCTGAAACGTAAAACATCCGGCACCACTGAAAAGGGTTTCGAGCGCGCGCGCGATATCCTGCAGGCAGCGCGCGAAATCTTCGCGGCCAAAGGTTACGGCGGCCTGACGATGCGGCGCGTGGCGGCGCAGGTCGGAGTCAGTCTGAGCAATGTGCAGCACTACTACAAGAGCAAGGACATGCTGGTTGAAGCCCTGCTGCTCGATTCTCTCGACCAGTTTCAGGAAAGGATCGATGCGATCACCGCGTCGATGGCGGATGCTCCGCGCGTCGAGCAGTTCATGGCGACGATCGACATGTTTCTGGAAGAGCTGGGTACGCCGCTCATGCGCGGCATGTTCTTCGAGTCCTGGGCGCTCGCCACGCGCAACAAGTTCGCCTCCACCGTGATGGAGAAGATGCAGTCGCGCGAACGAAAGGCGATCTTCAACCTGATCCGCGGACTGTCGCCGAAGATCGCGGACAGCGAATACATGATCCGCGCGGCGCTGATCGTGGCACAGATCGAGGGCCTGATGCTGTTCAGGACACGGAACGGCCCCAAAAAGCAACCGGAGCTTGAAGGACTGGAAGAAGCGGCGCGGCAGGCGGTGCTGCGTCTGGCGCTCGATTAAGAGGCGATTTCGACGCGATTGCGCCCCAGCCGCTTGGCCTGCAGCAGCGCGCCGTCCGCCGCTTCGGTAAGGGCGGCGGCGGTATCGGCCAGCGGGTAGGAGGCGACGCCGGCGCTGAATGTCGTATACAGCGCGCCGTCCGGATGCGCATGCGGCAAAGCCGAAAAATCAGCGCGGATGCGATCTATCACTGAACCCGCCTGCGCCGGGCTCACATCCGGCAGCGCCAGCAGGAATTCCTCGCCACCGTAGCGGCCAATCAGATCGATAGAACGCAGGCGTCCCTTGAGCAGCCATGCCAACCCGCGGATCACCTGATCGCCCACCGGGTGGCCGTAGGTATCGTTGATGGCCTTGAAATGATCGATGTCGATCATCGCCACCGTCAGCATTCCCTGCGTGCCGGCCTGAGCGACCAGCGTGTTCAGGCGCGATTTTGCCGCGGTGTGGTTCAGCAGACCGGTCAGGCCGTCCAGGCGGCTGGAGCGGCGTGTTTCACGGAAGCGCTCTATCCGGGTCTTGACCACTGCGGCCAGCAGCACCGGATTGAACGGCTTGATCAGGAACTGATCGCCGCCGAGCCGCAGCGCTTCGACCTGCATCGCGACCTCCGATTCGCCCGACAGGTACACGATGGGCAACGAGCTGTACGCAGCCATCTGGCGCAGTACGCGCGTCGCCTCCACGCCGTTAAAGCGCGGCATGTACATGTCCATCAGGATCAGGTCTGGCCGGTACGACTCCAGCGCTTCGAGCAGCTTGCCGGGATCGTTGATCGCCTGGGTGTCGATGCCATGCTGCGCCAGCGTGCGCTGGATCAGTGCCACAGCAACGCGCGAATCCTCGACGATCAGGACACGGTATTGCTCCTGCTCATTGGTCTGCACCAGATCGAGAACTCGGTTGAGCACCATTGCCGGCTGGTCTTCTTCGGGAATGGTGATGTCGATGCCGGCGCGCATCAGGGCGACGATCGGTTCGATGGCCGAGCGCCCGCCAAGATAAATCAGCTGGCTTGCGGGGCAGGCGGCACGGATGGCCGAAATGCAAGCAAGGTCTTCCGGCTGCGCTTGCTCCTGCGCTGGTACGAAGAGCACCGCGAGCGGCATCTCCTTCGGCAGCTCGTCACAGCCGCGCGGCAGGTGGAAAACATGGAACCCGAAAAACTGCAACTGGCGCGACAGCGCACTGGCCATGTCGCTTTTTTCCGGCGCGGCGATCATCCATACCGCGCGCGGCTTGATCCAGTCGATATCGGCGGCAGCTGCCGTACGCTCCTCGGGACGCCGCTCCGCCGAGGACAGGCGTGAGGTTTCGACCGATCCGATCAGCGTATCGATCTGCCGCTGCAGCGACAGAATGTCCTGCTGCGCCAGCGGATGTGTGGCCACGTCGCCCAGCCTTGCCAGCGCCGCGGTTTCCAGCCCCTCGCACAGACGCACCAGTCCTGGCAGCCGCATGCGGTTGAAATACTCGGCCAGGCTGTTGACCGCAACAGCGAATTCGATGAATTGCTCGAACCGGCCTTCGGAGACATAGCTGTCCCAGCGTGTGCGCAGCACGTAAAGGCGTTCTTCAATCGAATTGGGAAGAGGAGATGTCATGACATGAGCGGCGGATGCCGCATTATCAGCGGAGAATGTCGCATAAGCAACAATTGCCATTCCTTTCGTAAGGATGTATCCCTCTCTATCTATGGAAGAAAGCCTTAATTTTCCGTTTTTCCGAACAAACCATTCTTTGCCATCCTGTTTTTATGGATGATTCAATCCTGTATGATCTTCGTCTCTATTCATGCAAATACTGCAGGAACTGAAATGACTGAAAAAACGGAATGGGAACTGATTGATGAAACCTCTTTTGGCACCGGCGAAGGCGCGGGTATGCGGCAGGCGGCACCTCTGACGCTGCGCGACATGATGAAAGCACTGCTGGGCCGGTATTGGGGCTGGAAACTGCTGGGAGCGGCGATCGTCGCCAGCGTGGTGATCACGCTGATGGTGATGCTGACCGGCGTTGCTGTGGTGCTTGTCACTGCCTGCGCGCTGCTGTCGCTCGGCATCGGAAAGCTGCGCCAGTGGCTGGGCCGCAGCGAGCGTTCGGTGATGCGCTGATTCCTCTTATCTTCCGCTCAACAGCGAAGTCACTACCAGCCCGATCGAGGTAAACGCAATAAAGGCGCGCAACACCCAGGCAATGAACGGATGGGCACGGTGCGACTCGATGAAATAGCGGGCCACGATGCCGGCCTTGATCCAGATGATGCCGGCGACGAGCAGCGGCATCCAGGAGGCGGCGCCAAAGCGCAGTCCCAGCGCCAGGCTGACAACAGTCAGCAGCAATAGCCCCAGCCAGCCGAGCAGCGGCGGCATCAGATGTGTCGTCTTGTTCATAGTTCAGGCCAGTACATAAAACAGCGGGAAGATCATCAACCAGACGATGTCGGTCGCGTGCCAGTAGCTGGCCAGCGCTTCCAGGCCGTCGTGCTGCTCGGCGGAATAGGCGTTGAAGGACATGCGCGCCAGCACCCAAAACATGCCGAGAATGCCCCAGCAGGCATGGACCAGATGGTTGAAGGTCAGGTAGTAGTAAACCGTATAGAAGATCCCCGTGCTGCCGTCGATTCCGTGCGCGAGATTCCAGCCAACTTCATAGAACTTGACCACCGGATAACCGAGCGCGGTAACGATGGCGGCGATCAGCCACTGCCGCGAACGGCCTGAACGCCCCGCCCGCATCGCCAGTACCGAGCAGGCGATGAAGAAGCTGCTGGTGACCATCAGCACGGTATTGATCGCGCCCGCCGTGGTCCAGATTTTTTCCGGCCCTTCCCTGAACGCTTCCGGGTAATGGGCGCGGGCAATGAAGTACACGGTAAACATCAGCGCGAATTCGATCAGTTCGCAGGTAATGCCGACCCAGATTCCCTTGTTACCGGGAATGCGCCCTGCGCTGCCGGCATTCACCGCCGGGAAATAGGTAGCTTGCGCCGTCATGCAATAACACTCCGCTTCTTCTGCTTTTCGATTTGCGCCTGATCACTAGTGCGACGGACGCATTTGCCGCTCCGGCAACCAAACACAATAATGAACTTCTAACCGGGTGTCCATTCTCCTTTGGAAGGAGGCGGCAATGCCATACAGCACCGAAGCCATTCGCACCGTCGCCCTGCTCGGGCATACCGCCAGCGGCAAGACGAGCCTGGCCGAAGCGCTGCTGCATGGCGCCGGCATGGTCGCCGCAGCCGGCAGCTTGGAGCGCGGCAGCACCGTCTGCGACTATGATCCGCTGGAACGCCGGTACCAGCATTCCCTGTATTCCGCCGTCACCCATCTGCACCACCGTGATACCCGCATTCACCTGATCGACACACCCGGCTATCCGGATTTTCTCGGGCAGGCGATCAGCGCGCTGCCGGCAGCGGAAACCGCCGCCATCGTGATCAATGCGCAGAACGGTATCGAAATGATCGCCTCCCGCATGATGGAGCTGGCACGCCAGCGCAACATGTGCCGGATGATCATCGTCAACAAGATCGATGCAGACAATATCGACCTGCCCGGCCTGGTCACGCGCATCCAGGAGGAATTCGGCAAGGAATGCCTGCCGATCAACCTGCCGGCAGCCGGCGGCACGAAGGTCGTGGACTGCTTCTTCAACCCTGCGGGTGAATCCGATTTCTCGTCAGTGGCCGATGCGCACCGCGCGCTGGTCGATCAGGTGGTCGAGGTCGATGCCGATCTGATGGCGCTGTATCTGGAACAAGGCGAAATCGAACCGGAACAGCTGCATGCGCCGTTCGAGCAGGCGCTGCGCGAAGGGCATCTGATTCCGATCTGCTTCGTGTCGGCGCGCAACGGCGCCGGCATCCGGGAGCTGCTCGATGTGTTCGTGAAGCTGATGCCGAATCCGACCGAGGGAAATCCGCCGCTGTTCTATCGCGACGACGAAGGCTCGCCTGACAA
>JAEZVM010000388.1 GCA_023420795.1 Pseudomonadota bacterium | reverse complement strand
CTTGCGTGATGCGAACAGAGCCAGGCAATTGTCGGAGGGTTGAAGGAATGAAGCGAGGGAAGGGGCTGCAAAGCAAAAAAGCCGTTTGAGGGGAGGCTCGGCGCCTCTTCCACAAACGGCTTTCTGCGAGAAGAAATTTCCAGATTCAATGTTTTGCGATTGTGCGATTAGGCTAACGTCTTCACGAATTCCAGCACTTCATCGATGTGCCCGGGCACCTTCACTCCACGCCATTCTTTCACCAATTTCCCGGTTGCGTCAATCACAAATGTGCTGCGTTCAATACCGCGCACTTGCTTGCCATACATCTGTTTCATCTTCATGACATCAAACATGATGCACAGGGTTTCATCCGGATCGGAGATCAGTTCGAACGGCAGCTCAAGCTTGCTCTTGAATCCTTCATGCGAGCGCATGCTGTCGCGGCTGACACCGAAGATGTCCGCATTGGCCTGCTGGAATTGCGGATAGAGATCGCGAAACTGAATGCCTTCCGTCGTGCAGCCGGGCGTGTTGTCCTTCGGGTAGAAGTACAGCACGATGGTTTTGCCTTTGTAGTCGGACAGTCTGAATGTCTTGTTGCCGGTCATGGGGGCAGAAAATTCCGGCACGGCCATGTTTAAAGCGGATGGGCGTTCAGCCACGTTATTCTCCTGTCGCAGATGGGGCATCGCTTGTGGCGATACGCAAGTGATGGTTGGCCAGTCGATGTCGTCAGCCGTAACCGGGATGTTAGCGAATGTTTATTGTGTTGGGAACAGCCAGTGCGGATGATTGGCGTGTGCCAAACGCCAAGGCGTGCGCCGTGCCTGATTGGAAGAAAGAGCGCAATCAGTCGAAGATCAGCGCGAGTGCCACCTTGCGGCCTTCGCCCATCAGAATGTTGTAGGTGCGGCAGGCGGCCTGGTTGTCCATGCATTCGACGCCGATGCGGCGTGCGGTCAACGACGCAATGAGGCGCGGGTGGATGAAGCGCTGGCGCTTGCCGGTGCCGAGAATGACGACATCGGGATTGGTGGCCTCAATTTGAGCGAAATGTTCGGCCGTCAGGCTGTCGAACGAGGTGGGCGGCCACGCGACTGGCGGCGTCTCCGGCAGAACGACCAGACTGTAGGCGAAGCGCACCGCGTTGATTTCAATGCCCTGGTCGTCGTAACCGGTAACGGTCTGATAATGCTGGGTCGGGGTGGAGTGGAGTTTCATTGCGCTATAGACACGCCTGTCGGCGTGAATTTCCGACAATTGGAAGAAAAAGATCGAACATTGTAGCGTTTTCCTTGCCAAAAGGACCCGAAGCGCATTGATAAAACGCCTTCCTTTCGGCAAAATGGGTCTTCTGGCGGTGCAGCATTGCATCCCATATTTTGCATAGACTACAAGGGATTGAGCGAGTGCGACCGATTCAAAAATCCAAAAAACTGGCAGACGTCTGCTATGACATCCGCGGCCCTGTCCTGGAAAAAGCCAGGCAGATGGAAGAAGAGGGTCAGAAGATCATCAAGCTGAACATTGGCAATCTGGCGGTGTTCGGCTTCGACGCGCCGGACGAGATCGTGCAGGACATGATTCTCAACATGGGCAACGCCGCCGGCTATACCGATTCCAAGGGTATGTTCGCGCCGCGCAAGGCGATCATGCACTACACGCAGGAAAAGAAGATTCCGGGCGTAACCATCGACGACATTTATATCGGCAATGGCGCCTCCGAGCTGATCGTGATGGGGATGAATGCGCTGCTCAACAGCGGCGACGAAGTGCTGGTGCCGGCACCGGACTATCCGTTATGGACGGCGGCGGTCAGCCTGTCCGGCGGCAAGCCGGTGCATTACATCTGCGACGAGCAATCCGGCTGGCTGCCGGACATCGACGACATCAAGAAAAAGATCAC
Organism: Pseudomonadota bacterium; assembly: GCA_023420795.1. Taxonomy (GTDB): domain Bacteria; phylum Pseudomonadota; class Gammaproteobacteria; order Burkholderiales; family Burkholderiaceae_D; genus Noviherbaspirillum. Next base: position 21,552 of record JAEZVM010000388.1, on the reverse strand, counting down.
GCCGCATACCAAGGCAATTGTTGTCATCAATCCGAACAATCCGACCGGTGCGCTGTATCCGGTCGAGCTGCTGGAACAGATCGTAGAGGTCGCGCGCCAGCATCAGCTGATCGTCTTCGCCGACGAAATTTACGACAAGACGCTGTACGACGGCGAAACCCATACCTCGATCGCCTCGCTGGCGGACGATGTGCTGTTCATTACGCTAAATGGCCTGTCGAAGAACTACCGTTCCTGCGGCTACCGCGCCGGCTGGATGGTGGTGTCCGGCGAGAAGAAGCACGCGAAGGATTACATCGAGGGCCTGAACATGCTGGCCTCGATGCGGCTGTGCGCGAATGCGCCGGGCCAGTATGCGATCCAGACTGCACTCGGCGGCTACCAGAGCATCAACGATCTGGTAGGGCCGGGCGGCCGCCTGCTGAAGCAGCGCGATCTTGCGCACAAAATGCTGACCGACATTCCGGGTGTGACCTGCGTGAAGCCGAAGTCGGCGCTGTACATGTTCCCGAAGCTCGATCCGCGCATGTATCCGATCGAGGATGACCAGAAGTTCGCGTACGAGCTGCTCGCGGAAGAAAAAGTGCTGATCGTGCAGGGCACCGGTTTCAACTGGATCGCACCCGATCATTTCCGGGTGGTATTCCTGCCCAATTGCGACGACCTGACCGAAGCGATGGGCCGAATTGCGCGCTTCCTCGACAATTACCGGCGGCGGCACCGGGTAGCAGCCTAAGAATCCTTCTCCTGTTTTAAACACCCCGCTGCCGGTTAAGCTCCAAGGCTCCGGCAGCATTTTATTTTTATCGACTATGAAACCCATCAAAGTAGGCTTGTTAGGCATCGGCACCGTTGGTTCCGGCACGTTCAATGTACTGAAACGCAACCAGGAAGAGATTACCCGCCGTGCCGGCCGCAGCATCCAGATTACGATGGTGGCAGACTTGAATACCGCCCGTGCGAAGGAGCTGACCAACGGCGAATGCGAAGTCGTCAGTGACGCCAATCTGGTGGTGAGCAACCCGGATATCGACATCGTGGTCGAGCTGATCGGCGGCTACGGCATCGCGAAGGACCTGGTGCTGAAGGCGATTGCCAACGGCAAGCATGTGGTGACCGCCAACAAGGCTCTGCTCGCCACGCACGGCAACGAGATCTTCAAGGCGGCGCATGAAAAAGGCGTGATGGTGGCGTTCGAAGCCTCGGTTGCCGGCGGCATCCCGATCATCAAGGCGCTGCGCGAGGGGCTGACCGCCAACCGCATCGAATGGGTTGCCGGCATCATCAACGGCACCACCAACTTCATCCTGTCCGAGATGCGCGACAAGGGGCTCGATTTCGACGTGGTGCTGAAGGAGGCGCAGCGCCTTGGCTATGCGGAAGCCGATCCGACCTTCGACATTGAAGGTGTCGATGCGGCGCACAAGGCGACCATCATGGCCTCGATCGCATTCGGCATTCCAGTACAGTTCGACAAGGCGCATGTGGAGGGCATCACCAAGCTGCAGGCGACCGACATCCGCTATGCGGAGCAGCTCGGCTACCGCATCAAGCTGCTGGGTATCGCCAAGCGCACGCAGGTCAACGGCAAGGCGGGAATCGAATTGCGCGTGCATCCGACGCTGATCCCGGCCAAGCGCCTGATCGCGAATGTGGAAGGCGCGATGAACGCGGTGGTGGTGCAGGGCGACGCAGTGGGGCCGACGCTGTACTACGGCAAGGGTGCGGGCTCCGAGCCGACCGCATCGGCCGTGATCGCCGACCTGGTCGATATCACGCGCCTGGCGACTGCCGATCCGGAACATCGCGTGCCGCATCTCGCATTCCAGCCGGATGCGATGAACGACACGCCGATCCTGCCGATGTCCGAAGTCACCACCAGCTACTATCTGCGCATGCAGGTGGCGGACCAGCCGGGCGTGCTGGCCGACATCACGCGCATTCTTGCCGATTCGACGATCTCGATCGACGCGATGCTGCAGAAGGAGCCGGCGGAAGGCGAAACCAGGACCGACATCATCATCCTGACGCACCAGACACAGGAGAAGAACGTCGTCGTGGCGATCGAAAAAATTGAAGCGCTGTCCACGGTTGTCGGCGATGTCACCAAGATCCGTCTTGAACAGCTGAGCTGATCGCGAGGGCGGGCGCATTGTGAATGCGCCCGCCTGCAATACTCCCCGCCTACCTGATTCCCTCCATATTCGGCAACTGATGCGCGATGCCCTTGTGGCAGTCGATGCAGGTCTTTTCGCCGCTCGCCAGCTGGGTCGAATGCGCATTCACCGCGCGCTTGCTCTGCTTGGTGAAATCCATCGATTCAAACTGATGGCAGTTGCGGCACTCCAGCGAATTGTTCGCCTTGAGCCGTCGCCATTCGTTCATCGCCAGTTGCAGCCGGTGCTCCTCGAACTTTTCCCGCGTGTCGATGGTGCCGAAGATCTTGCCCCATACCTCCTTCGATGCCTGCATCTTGCGGGCGATCTTGTCGGTCCAGTCGTGCGGCACATGACAGTCAGAGCAGATCGCGCGCACGCCGCTGCGATTCGTGAAGTGGATCGTGCCCTGCAGCTCCGCATAGACGTTGTCGCGCATCTCATGGCAGCTGGTACAGAACCGCTCCGTGTTAGTTGCTTCCATGATCGTGTTGAAGCCGCCCCAGAACAGGATGCCGAAGATGAAGGCGCCTATCGTCAGGAAGCCGAAGCTGAGATGGACGCTGGGCCGCTTCAGGATGTTCCAGTAGCGCTTGAGCAATTGCTTCATGGCCGTTCTCCCTTATTTTTTCCGGGCAGGAGCAGGAGAGGCGGCCGGCTGACCGGGTTTGTTCAGCAGCGTATCGGCATCGACGAATTGATTATTCACCAAAGGATTGAGGTCGGCTTGCGGCACATGGCACTGCAGGCAGAAGTAGCGGCGCGGCGACAGCTCGGCGAGGAAGTTGCCATCGCGGTCCATGAAGTGCGTGACGCTGATCATCGGCGCCTGACTTTCTTGCGTGCGGGTGCGCGCATGGCACATCATGCAGCGGTTCGCGTTTCTGTCGAGCTGATAGCCCTCGATCTTGTGCGGCACCACTGGCGGCTGCATCGCATAGTTACGCGAACGCCGCACATCGCTGTTGTCAGGATTGACGATTGGAGGTGGCTGCGTGGTCTGGTCGAGCGCGGTCGGGCCACGCATCCTGTCCACCAGATCGGCGGCCGGGGCCAGCACCGGCCCTAGCGCAATCAGTACCATGAGCAGTTTTTTCATGGATCCCTCCTATACCTTGCGAAGTTTGACCGCGCACTTCTTGAAGTCGGTCTGGAACGAGATCGGATCGGTTGCATCCAGCGTGACCTTGTTGATCAGCTGGCTGGCGTCGAAGAAGGGTACATAGACCAACCCCTGCGGCGGCCGGTTGCGTCCGCGCGTTTCCACGCGCGAGCGGATCGAACCGCGCCTCGATGCAATTTCCACTAGATCACCGCGCCGCGCACCCATGGCCTTCGCGTCTTCCGGGTGCATGTAGCACACCGCGTTCGGCACCGCCCGGTACAGTTCGGGCACACGGCGGGTCATGCTGCCGGTATGCCAGTGCTCCAGCACGCGGCCGGTGGATAGCCAGAACGGATATTCCTTGTCCGGCTCTTCGGCGGCGGGTTCATACGGGAGCGCGAAGATCACCGCCTTGCCGTCTGGCATGCCGTAGAAGCGGTAGCCTTCACCCGCTTTTACATACGGATCGGTGCCTTCGCGATAGCGCCACTTCGTTTCCTTGCCATTCACTACCGGCCAGCGCAGTCCGCGCTCCCTGTGATACACATCGAATTCGGCCAGGTCGTGGCCGTGGCCGCGGCCGAACTGGGCGTATTCCTCGAACAGGCCCTTCTGGATGTAGAAGCCGAATGCCTTGGCTTCATCATTCGCGTAGCCGGCCTCGATCTGGCTGTTCGGGAACTTGTTGACGACACCATTGCGGAAGAGCATGTCGTACATGGTCTTGCCACGCCACTGCGGCGCCTTGTCGAGCAACTCCTTCGGCCATACTTCTTCCATCTTGAAGCGCTTCGAGAACTCGACCAGCTGCCACAGGTCGGACCGGGCCTCGCCCGGTGCACTGACGAGCTGGTGCCAGAACTGCGTGCGGCGTTCCGCATTGCCGTAGGCGCCTTCCTTCTCGACCCACATGGCAGTCGGCAGCACCAAGTCAGCAGCCAGCGTCGATGCGGTCGGATAGACATCCGATACGATGATGAAGGCATTCGGGTTGCGCCAGCCGGGCAGGATTTCCTGCATCACGTTCGGGCCAGCCTGCACATTATTGGTAACTTGGGTCCAGTACACGCTGAGTTTGTTGTCCTTCAGCATGCGGCTTTGCAGGACTGCGTGGAAGCCGGGCTTCTCGGGAATCGTGCCCGGGGGCAGTTGCCAGATTTTTTCCGTGATTTCGCGATGCTTTGGATTGACCACCAGCATGTCTGCCGGCAGCCGGTGCGAGAAGGTACCGACTTCGCGGGCGGTGCCACAGGCGGACGGCTGGCCGGTCAATGAGAACGGGCTGTTGCCCGGCGTGGAGATCTTCCCGGTCAGCAGATGAATGTTGTACAGCAGGTTGCTGCACCAAGTGCCACGTGTATGCTGGTTGAAGCCCATCGTGAAGAAGGACATCACCTTCACTTTCGGATCGGCATACATCTGTGCGAGACGCTGCAGTCTTTCCTTCGGCACATTTGAGAGCTTGGCGACCGAGTCGAGATCGTACTGGCTGACAAACTTGGCGAACTCCTCGAAGCTCATCGGCTTGCCGCCGCTGGCATCGCCGACATTCTTCGCTGCCTTCTGACGCGGATCGTCGGGACGCAGCCCGTAACCGATGTTCGGATTGCCAAGCACGAAGCGCGTGTGCTTGCTGACAAAATCCTTGTTCACCGCATTGTTCTGAATGATGTAGTTCGCGATGTAGTTCAGAATCGCGAGATCGGTTTGCGGCCGGAAAATCATCGAATTGTCCGACAGTTCGAAGCTGCGGTGCTCATAAGTCGATAGCACCGCGACCTTCACATGTGGTGCGGACAGGCGGCGGTCGGTCACGCGGGTCCACAGGATCGGATGCATTTCCGCCATGTTGGAACCCCACAGCACGAAGGCATCGGCGGCCTCTATGTCCTCGTAGCAGCCCATCGGCTCGTCCATGCCGAAGGTGCGCATGAAACCGGCCACGGCAGACGCCATGCAGTGGCGCGCGTTCGGGTCGATGTTGTGGGAGCGGAAACCGGCCTTGAACATCTTTGCCGCCGCGTAGCCTTCCCAGATCGTCCACTGGCCGGAGCCGAACATGCCGATCGAAGTCGGTCCCTTCTCGCGCAGCGCCTGCTTGAATTTCTGCGCCATGATGTCGAAGGCCGCATCCCAGGATATCGGCGTGAACTCTCCGTTCTTGTCGTACTTGCCGTTAGTCATGCGCAACAGCGGACGCGTCAGCCGGTCCTCGCCGTACATGATCTTCGACAGGAAGTAGCCTTTGACGCAGTTGATGCCGCGGTTGACTTCGGCGTTGATATCTCCATGCGTGGCGACTACGCGGCCATCCTTGACGCCAACGTTGACGCCGCAGCCGACGCCGCAGAAGCGGCACGGTGCCTTGTTCCAGTCGAGCTGGGTCTTCGATGCGTCGGTGACGACGTTCGACGCCTGTGCTTCAAGCGAAATACCGACCGTGCCTGCTGCGGTTACTGCGGCTGTCTGTTTGATGAAGTCGCGTCGGGTGAGCTTCTTCATGATGGAATCTCCTGTTCAAGTGCTGTCAACGGCTCCGCATGCTGATAGACCAGGGCGACATCGACGACGCCCGGCAGCGCGCGGATCGCATCCATGAAGTCGAGGATGCGCCTGGTGCTGTCTGCTTCGAGAGTAACGATTAGTTTGCCGTCGGCACTGACGGCGTGAATTTCTGCTGCAGGAATGGATACGATGCTGGACTTCGTTGCGTCGAGACGGGCTGGCAGCGAATAGACGACGATGCCGGCGATATGAACTTCCTGTTCCATGCGGGGCCTTTCAGGGGCGATTGAGAAAATTCCGTCTTGCCTGAGCAGGAAAGGATCATCCCGTGGGCAGGGTGCCCGTGATGAGTTGGTACATCCACACGAAAAAGCCGTAGCCGCCCACTACCATGACGGCAAGGATCGGCGCGGTAACGACGGTCAGAAAGAAGAAGGCGCGCAGTTCCTGCGCTTTGGTGGGCACCTCGCGGTTAGCGTCCATTTGTCATCCTTGCTCCGGCGGCTGATCTGGAAGTCCGGCTGCGGTCTGGGATAAGCCATGCATGCCGCAGCATTTCCTGCCTGTATAGATGGAACGACTACAAGGATGGTTCCCGGATTGCTACCTGGGAGCGGTGGAAAGTGAAAGTTACTATGTTTGATTAACCCAGAGAATGATTTTCGCTTGGATTGCCGATCCGCCGGCACTGAAAAGGCAGGCGGCCATAGCGAAAATGGACAGCGATCAATCAGCGATGGATCACGACCAGCAATGCCTTCGCTTCCGTCTTGCCCGGATTGAGGAGGGCATGTGCCTTGTCTGCGTGATAGCGCGCAGTGGCGCCGGCCTTCAGCTTTTTTACCTTACCTTCGACTTCGACGTCCATCGCGCCGGATAGTAATGTCAGATGTTCCATGGTGCCTGGATCGTGCGGACTGGATTTCAGTGCACCGCCCGCCGCCAGCGTCAGCTCATACCACTCAAATTTTCCGGCTAGGTCCATCGGACCGAGGATGCGCAGCACATAGCCGGCGTGGCTGCCGGGGAGGGTCGGCGTTTCATGCGCTTCCAGCACATGAATCGCCTCCGCCGGCTGGTTGTTAGTCGCGAGCAATTCCTCGATGCCGATGCCAAGCGCATTGGCCAGCCGCCAAGCAACCGCGATGGTCGGATTCGCCTTTTCCCGCTCGATCTGCGACAGCATCGATTTCGATACGCCTGCCGCACGCGACAGGTCATCCAGTGTCAAACCGCGACTGAGGCGGATTCTCTGCAGGGTGGCGCCCACTTCCGGCGGCGAATTCGGAGCTTGGGTTTTTTTCATTTCGAGGCTTGTAAAGTTCAATGAGGCTGGATAATATTCAATATATTGAACTTAAGTTCTTAATATTGGAAATTTGGAATTTTGTTGAATTCGTATCGTAGCAGAGGTGGATCGATAGCCATAAGCAAATATGGCCTCTGTTGCGAGCCCAACCAGGAATAATGATGACAACCGATGCAAAGCGGGATTTTCATGCAGGGCTGGCGCGCGGGCTGGAACAGTTGCGCGAGCAGGGACTGTACAAGCCGGAACGGGTGATCGCTTCCCGCCAAGGGGCGGAAGTGGACTGCGACGATGGCCGCCGGCTGATCAACATGTGCGCGAACAATTATCTCGGCCTGTCCGGCGACGAGGCGATGGTGCGCGCTGCCATCGGGGCGACCGAGCAATATGGCTACGGATTGTCATCGGTGCGCTTCATCTGCGGCACGCAGACGGTGCACAAGCGACTCGAGCGCGCCTTGTCCGAGTTCCTCGGCATGGAAGATGCGATCCTGTACGCGGCGGCGTTCGATGCCAACGGCGGCCTGTTCGAGCCGCTGTTCGACGAGAACGACGCGATCATTTCCGACGCGCTGAATCATGCCTCCATCATCGACGGCATCCGCCTGTGCAAGGCGAAGCGCTTCCGCTACCAGCACAATGACATGGCCGACCTCGAAGTGCAGTTGCAGGCGGCAGCCGGCAGCCGCTACAAGATTGTCGTCACCGACGGCGCGTTTTCGATGGACGGCACCATCGCGCAGCTCAACAAGATCTGCGACCTCGCCGAACGCTATGGCGCATTGGTGATGATCGACGATTCGCACGCGACCGGCTTCCTCGGAAAGACCGGACGCGGCACGCATGAACACCACGACGTGATGGGGCGCGTCGACATCATCACTGGCACGCTCGGCAAGGCGCTGGGCGGCGCGATGGGCGGCTTCACCGCCGCCCGCAAGGAAGTGATCGACACGCTGCGCCAGAAATCACGCCCCTATCTGTTCTCCAATTCGCTGGCGCCATCGATTGCAGGTGCGACGCTGGCCGTGCTGGAGCGCCTGTCGGCATCGACCGAGTTGCGCGACCGGCTGCATGCGAACACCGCCCACTTCCGCCGTGCGATCCAGGAGCTCGGGTTCACGATCAAGCCGGGCACGCATCCGGTCGTGCCGGTGATGCTGTTCGACGCACCGCTGGCGCAGCGCTTCGCGCAGCGGCTGTATGAGCTTGGCGTGCTGGCCTCCGGCTTCTTCTATCCGGTGGTGCCGATGGGACAGGCGCGGGTGCGGGTGCAACTATCTGCCGCGCACACGACGGAACAATTGGATCGCGCGCTGGCGGTATTCCGCCAGGCGGGACAGGAACTTGGAATTTTGAAGGGATAAGGTAATGGAAAGAATTCTGGTCATCGGCGCTAACGGGCAGATCGGCAGCGAACTGGTCGAAGCGCTGGCTGCAAGGCATGGCACTGACAACGTAGTCGCAGCCGACATCGGGCCGGGCAGCCAGTATGGCGCGGCGCGCTATGAAACGCTGGACGTGCTCGACAGCGGCCGCGTCGCACAAGTCATCGACGCTTACGGAATTACGCAGGTATATCAGCTGGCGGCGCTTCTGTCGGTCACCGGCGAGCAGGCGCCGCTGAAGGCGTGGACGCTGAACATGAACGGCCTGCTCAACATTCTGGAAATCGCGCGCGAGCGCACCCAGGCCGGCAAGCCGCTGAAGGTGTTCTGGCCGTCGTCGATTGCCGCGTTCGGCCCGCACACGCCGGCGGTCGATACGCCGCAGCTGGCGGTGATGGACCCGACCACGATCTACGGCATCAGCAAGCAGGCCGGCGAGCGGCTGTGCGAATACTACTTCAGCAAGTTCGGCGTTGATGTGCGCAGCATCCGCTATCCCGGCATCATCAGCCACAAGTCGCCGCCGGGCGGCGGCACGACGGATTATGCGATCGCGATTTTCCATGCGGCCGCGCGCGGCGAGCGCTATAGCTGTTACCTTGGCCCGGAAGCCACACTGCCGATGATCTATATGCCTGATGCGATCAGGGCCACCATCGAACTGATGGATGCGCCGGCGGAACAGATCCGGGTCCGCTCGGCCTATAACGTCGCTGGGCTGAGCTTTTCCCCGCGCGAGCTGGCCGATGCGATAAAACAGCGGCTGCCGAAGTTCGAGATCGACTATCGGCCGGACCACAGGCAGGAAATCGCCGCGAGCTGGCCGCACAGCCTCGACGACACCTATGCGCGCGCCGACTGGGGGTGGAAGGCACAAATCGGCCTGCACGAGCTGGTGGCGGACATGCTGGCCAATATCCGGCCCGAATCGCGCGCGCTGCATCACGCCGCATGAGTAAAGGCTGCGCTGAACAAGTCCCCGCGCGCCATGCATCCTGGCCTCGGGCGGTGCGCGGCGTTGCAAATCTTCTCCATGGCCCCGCCATGTCTGCGGTTTGCGCCTTGCGCCCCATCCCGAAGTCAGGCGCACGCCATCGCGGGTCTTGTCCGGCGTAGCCTAAATGGAAGAGGGCGGCCTTATAATGTGGGCTTCCCCTTCTGATTACTCATCTGACAATTTATGCAATACGTCTCCACCCGCGGTCAGGCGCCGGCGCAGTCCTTTTCCCAGATCCTCTTGGGCGGTCTCGCGCCCGACGGCGGCCTCTACCTGCCGGTCGAATATCCGCGGGTCAGCGGTGCGGAGCTCGACGCGTGGCGCAAGCTGTCGTATGCCGACCTCGCGTTTGAAGTGCTGAGGAAGTTCGCGACCGACATTCCGGAAGCCGACCTGAAGGCGCTGACGCATAAAACCTATACCGCCGACGTGTACCGCAACGCGCGCGCCGGCGAAGATGCGTCGCAGATCACGCCGCTGCGCGTGCTGGAAGACAAGGATGGCCGCAAGCTGGTATTGCAGGCGCTGTCGAATGGCCCGACGTTGGCGTTCAAGGACATGGCGATGCAGTTGCTCGGCAACCTGTTCGAGTATGCGCTGGCGAAGCAGAGCGCGGAACTGAACATCTTCGGCGCGACTTCCGGTGACACCGGTAGCGCGGCGGAATACGCGATGCGCGGCAAGAAGGGCATCCGCGTGTTCATGCTGTCGCCGCACAAGAAAATGAGCGCATTCCAGACAGCGCAGATGTTCAGCCTGCAGGACCCGAACATCTTCAACATTGCTGTCGAAGGCGTGTTCGACGATTGCCAGGACATGGTGAAGGCCGTGTCCAATGACCTCGAATTCAAGAACCGCCAGAAGATCGGCACCGTCAACTCGATCAACTGGGCGCGCGTGGTCGCGCAGGTGGTGTACTACTTCCGCGGTTATCTGGCCGCTACCACCAGCAACGACCAGAAGGTGTCGTTCACCGTCCCGTCCGGCAACTTCGGCAATATCTGCGCCGGCCACATCGCACGCATGATGGGCCTACCAATCGACAAGCTGGTCGCCGCGACCAACGAGAACGACGTGCTCGACGAATTCTTCCGCACTGGCATCTATCGCGTTCGCAAGTCGGCCGAGACTTATCACACCAGCAGCCCGAGCATGGACATCAGCAAGGCGTCGAACTTCGAGCGATTCGTGTACGACCTGCTGGGCCGTGACGCACAGCGCGTGAATGCGCTTTTCCGCAAGGTGGACACGCATGGCGGCTTCGACCTGTCCGGCAAGCCGGGCAGCGACGGCGACGAGTTCGCGAAAGTCGGGCAGTATGGCTTCGTTTCCGGCAAGTCGGTGCATGCAGAGCGCGTCGCGACCATCCGCGACGTACATGAGAAATACGGCGTCACCATCGATACGCATACCGCCGACGGCGTGAAGGTCGCGCGCGAGCATATGACTGCCGGCGTACCGATGATCGTTCTGGAAACCGCGTTGCCGGCCAAGTTCAACGAAACCATCCGCGAAGCGCTCGGTCGTGATGCGGAGCGTCCGGCCGGCTTCGAGAACATCGAGGCATTGCCGCAACGATTTGAGGTGATGGCGCCGGATGTGGAAAAGATGAAGGCGTACATCGCGAAGCATACTGGCCTCTAACAAACCTTTGTCATTCAGAGCGCAGCGAGGAATCTCGCCCGATTGCAAGGGAGTGAATGACTGAGATTCCTCACGGCGTTCGGAATGACAGCTCAAAGTTAATATCACCGTCCGAGCATGACTGAAAAGAAACCCATGCTGAGCGCCGCCGAAGCGCTGGATTTCCTGCTCCGTGCCGCGAGGCCGATCGAGGAAATCGAAACCGTGCCGACGCTGGAGGCCAACGGTCGCGTACTCGCCGTTGAGCAGGCGTCGCGGCTGAACGTGCCGCCGATGGACAACACACAGATGGATGGCTACGCGGTGCGCGCGGCCGACTGTATCAGCGGTGACGCGCAGCTGAGGATTTCGCAGCGCATTCCCGCCGGCCATGTCGGCCAGCCGCTGGAGTCTGGCACCGCCGCGCGCATCTTCACCGGCGCGATGATTCCGCCGGGTGCGGACGCAGTGGTGATGCAGGAGCAATGCGAAGCATCGGGTGACACGGTCGTCATCCGGCACGCGCCGAAATCCGGCGAATGGATACGCCGTGCCGGCGAGGATATCGCGTCCGGCAGCACGATTCTCCCCGCGGGAACGCGACTGCGCGCGCAGGAACTCGGACTGGCCGCATCCGTCGGGCTGGCAAACCTGCCGGTGGTGCGCCGGCCGCGCGTCGCGGTGTTCTTCACCGGCGACGAGCTAGCAATGCCTGGCGAGGAACTGAAGCCGGGCGCGATCTACAACTCCAACCGCTTCCTGCTGCGAGGCCTGCTGGAGAATCTCGGCTGCGAGATCACCGACTACGGCATCGTCCCGGATTCGTTGCAGGTTACGCGCGAAACCTTGCGCAAGGCGGCCGCAGGGCATGACCTGATCATCACCTCCGGCGGCGTGTCGGTCGGCGAGGAAGACCACATCCGGCCGGCGGTTGAGGCGGAAGGGCGGCTGAATATGTGGCAGATCGCGATCAAGCCGGGCAAGCCACTGGCTTTCGGCGAAGTGAACCGCGCAAATGGTGCGGCTTTCTTCCTAGGCCTGCCGGGCAACCCGGTATCGAGCTTCGTCACCTTCCTGCTGTTCGTGCGGCCGTTCATCCTGCGGCTGCAGGGCGTTGCCGATGTCGCGCCGCGCAGCTTTTCGTTGCGTGCCGATTTCGAGTTGCCCAAGGCCGACCGACGCAATGAATTCCTGCGCGCGCGCATCAATGCCGGTGGCGGGCTCGACCTGTTCCCCAACCAGAGCTCGGCAGTGCTGACCTCGACGGTCTGGGGCGACGGCCTGATCGACAACCCGCCGGGCAAAACCATCGCGCAAGGCGATACCGTGCGCTTCCTTCCATTCTCCGAACTGCTTTACTAGGAAGTCCCATGAATATTCAACTCCGCTTTTTTGCCAGCGTGCGCGAGGCGCTCGGCACCGGTCAAGAGACGATGGCATTGCCGGCCGGCGTGCAGACGGTCGGTGAGCTGCGCGCCCACCTGCGCGATCGCGGTGGCGCCTGGGCCGAGACGCTGGCCGAGGGCCGCGCGCTGCGCATGGCCTACAATCAGGTGATGACCGGTGCTGATACTCGCATCGTCGAGGGTGGCGAAGTCGCGTTCTTTCCGCCGGTGACCGGAGGCTGAGATGCCGATCCGCGTGCAAACCGAAGATTTCGACCTCGGGAAGGAAGTCGCCGCGCTGCGCGCCGGCCAGCCGCAGGTCGGTGCAGTGGTCGCCTTCGTCGGTACGGTGCGCGACATGAACGAAGGCGCGGGCGTCAGCGAAATGGAGCTGGAGCACTATCCGGGCATGACGGAGAAGGCGCTGGAAGACATCGTCGCGGAGGCCGGACGACGCTGGAACATCTTTGACACGCTGGTGATCCACCGTGTCGGTCCGCTGAAGCCGCTGGACCAGATCGTACTGGTTGCCGTGACGTCCGCGCATCGCGGCGAAGCCTTCGACGCCTGCGAGTTCATCATGGACTACCTGAAGACGCAGGCGCCTTTCTGGAAGAAGGAACACACGCCGCAGGGCACGCGCTGGGTCGATGCGCGCGTGACGGATGATGAGGCGCTGGAAAAGTGGGGCCTGCGCTCGGACAACAGCGGCCGGCCTGAATGAGCTGGCTTGCGGTCGGCATCGGCGCGATGCTGGGCGCGTGGCTGCGCTGGTGGCTTGGCCTGTGGCTCAATACGTTTCATGAGCGTTTTCCGATCGGGACACTGGCCGCCAACCTCGGCGGCGGCTACCTGATCGGCATCGCAGTCGGCTTCTTCGCTGCCCACCCGGATATTCCTGCCGCATGGCGGCTGTTTGCCGTGACCGGCTTCCTCGGTGGACTGACTACCTTTTCGTCTTTTTCCGCCGAATCAATGGTGTTGCTGCAACGCGGCGACTTCGCGCTTGCTTTCGGCCACGCAGCGCTGCATCCGATCGGCTCGATCGCCTTCTGTTTCGCCGGGTTTGCCACCTATCGGGCAATGGCCGCGTAAGCTTCCCGTCTCTTCGCTTTTCCGAGGGCTGCGCGGAGCCCGCCCGAAGTCATTTGTCGATTGCAAAAAAGGCAAGTTAAAAATCCTTTCTTGAAATGCGGTTTTTCATCCCTACCTTTCTGACAAATTGAACTTCCGGAGAACATTTCCATGCGTCTCGACAAACTCACAACCAAATTGCAAGAAGCGCTTGCCGACGCCCAGAGCCTGGCGGTCGGCAACGACAACCAGTACATCGACCCGGCCCACATCCTGACCGCGCTGCTGAGCCAGGACGACGGTGGCGCGCGTTCGCTGCTGCAGCGCGCCGGCGTGAATGTTGGCGGCCTGACCGCTGCGCTGAAGAACGCGCTGGAGCGCCTGCCGAAGGTGTCCGGCACCGGCGGCGAAGTGCAGATCGGCCGTGACTCGGTCGCGCTGTTGAACCTGGCCGACAAGGAAGCGCAGAAGCGCGGCGACCAGTTCATCGCGAGCGAAATGATTCTGCTGGCGCTGACCGACGACAAGTCGGATGCCGGCCGCCTCGCACGCGAAAACGGCCTGACCCGCAAGGCGCTGGAAGCGGCGATCACTGCGGTGCGCGGTGGCGGCAACGTCAACTCGCAGGACGCCGAAGGCCAGCGCGAGGCATTGAAGAAATACACGCTCGACCTGACCGAGCGCGCCCGTTCGGGCAAGCTCGACCCGGTGATCGGCCGCGACGACGAGATTCGCCGCGCGATCCAGGTGCTGCAGCGCCGCTCGAAGAACAACCCGGTTTTGATCGGCGAACCCGGCGTGGGCAAGACCGCGATCGTTGAAGGACTGGCGCAGCGTATCGTCAACGGCGAAGTGCCGGACAGCCTGAAGGGCAAGCGCGTACTGTCGCTCGACATGGCTGCGCTGCTGGCAGGTGCGAAGTATCGCGGCGAATTCGAGGAACGCCTGAAGGCGGTGCTGAAAGAAATCGCGCAGGACGAAGGGCAGACCATCGTCTTCATCGACGAACTGCACACGATGGTCGGCGCCGGCAAGGCGGAAGGCGCAATCGATGCCGGCAACATGCTGAAACCTGCACTGGCGCGCGGCGAGCTGCATTGCGTCGGCGCGACCACGCTGGACGAATACCGTAAGTACGTGGAGAAGGACGCCGCGCTGGAGCGTCGCTTCCAGAAGATTCTGGTGGACGAGCCAAGCGTGGAGGCGACGATTGCGATCCTGCGCGGCCTGCAGGAGAAATACGAGGTGCACCACGGTGTCGAGATCACCGACCCGGCGATTGTCGCCGCGGCCGAACTGTCGCACCGCTACATCACCGACCGCTTCTTGCCGGACAAGGCAATCGACCTGATCGATGAAGCCGCTTCGAAGATCAAGATCGAGATCGACTCCAAACCGGAAGTGATGGACCGGCTAGATCGCCGCCTGATCCAGCTGAAGATCGAACGCGAAGCGGTGAAGAAGGAAACCGACGAGGCGTCGCAGAAGCGGCTTGGCCTTATCGAAGAGGAAATCCATAAGCTGGAACGCGAATACGCGGATCTGGAAGAAATCTGGAAGGCCGAGAAGGCGGCGGTACAGGGCAGCAAGCACATCAAGGAAGAAATCGAGAAGGTGCGCCAGCAAATGGACGAAGCCAAGCGCAAGGGCGACTGGCAGAAGATGTCTGAACTCCAGTACGGCAAGCTGCCCCAGCTGGAAGCGCAGCTGAAGCAGGCAGACACGACCGACGAGCAGAAGCAGGAAGAGCGCAAGCTGCTGCGCACCCAGGTCGGCGCCGAAGAGATTGCCGAGGTGGTATCACGTGCGACCGGCATTCCGGTATCGAAGATGATGCAGGGTGAGCGCGACAAGCTGCTGCAGATGGAAGAGGAACTGCACAAGCGAGTGGTCGGCCAGCATGAGGCGATCGTCGCGGTGTCGGACGCGATCCGCCGCTCGCGAGCGGGCCTGTCCGACCCGAACCGTCCGTACGGCTCGTTCATGTTCCTCGGCCCGACCGGCGTGGGCAAGACCGAGCTGTGCAAGGCATTGGCTTCCTTCCTGTTCGATACCGAGGAAGCGCTGATCCGCATCGACATGAGCGAATTCATGGAAAAGCATTCGGTCGCCCGCCTGATCGGCGCGCCGCCGGGATATGTGGGATATGAAGAAGGCGGCTACCTGACCGAGGCGGTGCGCCGCAAGCCTTACAGCGTGATCCTGCTCGACGAGATCGAGAAGGCGCACCACGACGTGTTCAACGTGCTGCTGCAGGTGCTCGACGACGGCCGCATGACGGACGGGCAGGGGCGCACGGTGGACTTCAAGAACACTGTGATCGTGATGACCTCGAACCTAGGCTCGCACAAGATCCAGTCGATGGAGGAAAGCGATCCGGCGCTGGTGAAGCTGGCGGTGATGGCGGAGGTGAAGGGCCATTTCCGTCCGGAGTTCGTCAACCGCATCGACGAGATCGTGGTGTTCCATGCGCTCGACGAGAAGAACATCGGCGCCATCGCGCGCATCCAGCTGCATGTGCTGGAGCAGCGTCTGGCGAAGATGGATATGAGTCTCGACGTGAAGGACGAGGCGCTGCAGAAGATCGCCGAAGCCGGCTTCGATCCGGTGTACGGTGCCCGGCCGCTCAAGCGCGCGATCCAGCAGGAGATCGAAAACCCGCTGTCGAAGCTGATCCTGGAAGGCCGGTTCGGTCCGAAGGATAAGGTTTCGGTAGCCGTGAAGGATGGCGAACTGGCGTTCGAGAAGGATGCTGTGTGAGCCAGTCTGACAATCACCGTAAGGCCGCCTCGTGCGGCCTTATTTATTGTCCAAGATAGTTTGTCCTGTCATTCTGAGCGCAGTGAGGAATTTCATGCGTCCGCCCGTATCGATACGTGAGATTCCTCACTGCGTTCGGAATGACAGATATCGCTGGCCGTGAACTTCATTCTTCCCGCCGCGAGAAGAACGCGCTCGGCGACTTGCCGAATATCTTCTTGAACATCGCGGAAAAAGCCGACTGGCTCGCGTAGCCGATCTCCGTCGCCACATGCGACAGCGGCAGTCCACGCGCAAGCAGCGGCGCGGCATGCGCAAGCCGCACCTGCTGCCGCCACTGGCCGAAGCTCATGCCGAGTTCGCGCTCGAACAACCGTGCCAGCGTACGCTCCGAAGCACCGACCCGGCTTGCCCACTCGTCCAGCGTGAGTGATGAGGCGGGATCACCGATCAGCGCCTCGCACAAGACCTTGAGGCGCTTGTCCTCCGGCAGCGCAACCCGGATCGGCAGTGTGGCCAGGCGGGGCAACTCGTCGAGGATCAGCATGCCGAGCATCGTCTCGCGTGGCGCCCCCGCATCTGCCTGCACCAGCGCGACCACCAGTTCGCGCAGCAGTGGCGACACTTCCAGCACCTCGCATTCCGCGCCGTAAAATGGCGACAGCGGCGCATGCACATACAGCGCCCGCAGGCGTGCTTTTTCCAGCGTCGTCACTTCATGCTTCGCGTCGGGCGGAATCCAGATCGCGCGCTGCGGCGGCACGATCCATGTGCTGTTGCCGACAGTTACGCGTACCACGCCGTCGAGTGTGATCGTGAGCTGGCCCCATGGATGTGCATGCGCGGCCAGCAGTTCGGATGCCTTCAGGTCGCGCGCGACCACGCGTACGGGACGTTCCCGGGTAGGTGTACGACCGGGCAGGTTGGTCCGGGTATGGGTGACGGGCGCGTTCGACATGGTCTGGATTGAATGCAGCCTTGGCTGAAATTCGATAAATTATGTCTTTTTATCTTAAAACAGACGCGCTGCTCTTGCTTACACTGCCTTCATCCGATGATTGAAGAAAGTCTGCAATGTCCGCAACTGCCATGCCTTCGCTACGCCAGGATGCCCAGGTCATCAGCCTAGTCGGCATCGCCCATGGCGTCTCCCACTTCTTCCACCTGATCCTCGCGCCGCTGTTTCCCTGGCTGAAAGACGCGTTCAGCCTGTCGTACGCGGAACTCGGCCTGCTGATGACGGCGTTCTTCGTCGTGTCCGGCATCGGGCAGGCGCTGGCCGGCTTTGTCGTCGATCGCGTCGGCGCGCGCGCGGTGCTGTTTGCCGGGGTGGGCTTCCTCGGCCTGGCGGCGCTGCTGCTGTCGCAGGCGCAGAACTATTCGATGCTGCTGGCCGGATCGATGCTGGCCGGTGTGGGCAACAGCGTGTTCCATCCGGCCGACTTCACGCTGCTGAACAAGCGCGTGTCGGCGGCGCGTCTCGGGCATGCGTTCTCGGTGCATGGCATCTCCGGCAATATCGGCTGGGCGTCCGCGCCGGTGTTCCTGACCGGCATCGCCGGGCTGTTCGGCTGGCGCATGGCCCTGCTGACTGCGGCGCTCATTCCGTTTGCCGTGCTCATGCTGCTATTCGCCTACCGCGATGTGCTGCATGCCGACGAAGTTCGTTCCGCGGTCGCACCTTCGAAGAAGGAGCAAGATGGCCATCTGTTGGCCTTCCTGCGTTTGCCGGCGGTGTGGATGTGCTTCGCGTTCTTCCTGATCACGGCGCTGGCGCTCGGTGCAATCCAGAGCTTTTCGTCGCCTGCGCTGCGCTCGTTGTACGGCGTGTCGCTGGCGACCGCAACTGCCGGCTACACGGCATACATGCTGGCATCGGCAGCGGGCATGGTATGGGGCGGCTTCCTCGCGTCGAAGACCGGGCGTCACGAGCGCATCATCGCTTTTGCATTCACTGCGGCGGGATTGTTCGCGTTGGCGGTTGCAACGGGTGCGGTACCGCCGCTGGTGGCTGTAGTACTGATGGGCGGGATCGGTTTCGGTGCTGGTATCGCCGGGCCTTCGCGTGACCTGCTGATTCGCGCGGCTGCGCCGAAGAATGCGACCGGCCGCGTGTACGGCATCGTGTATTCCGGCCTCGACATAGGCATGTCGCTTGCGCCTCTGCTGTTCGGCGCGCTGATGGATGCGAACCGCCCGTCGTGGGTGTTCGTCGGCGTCGGCGTCTTCCAGTGCATGGCGATCCTGACTGCGCTCGGTGTCGGCACCAATACCGCGCGGCAGACGAAGATGCAGGCCGCCTGAGCGCAGCGCGCCTTGCAAAAGCCGCCGCAGTCGCCGGGAGCTTTTTTGTTTCCCTGGTCGCTTACAATCCTGTCTATTGTTTGTTCATTACGGGAGAAAAAGATGACTTTCGCGACATGCGATATTTGCGACGCCAACGAGGACAAGATTGCAGCAGGCACGCTTTCCGTGCTGCCGCCGGTATTCCAGAATTTCGGCAAGCAGACCGCCTTTTCCGGCCAAGCCGCGACGCTGAAGGTGTTCGAGGATAACGTGCTGGTGCGCGCCGCGCTGGAAACCCCGGGTGAGGGTCGCGTGCTGGTGGTCGATGGAGGCGGCAGCCTGCGCTGCGCGCTGGTCGGCGGCAACCTCGGCGTGCTGGCGGAAAAGAACGGCTGGGCCGGCATCATCGTCAACGGCTGTATCCGCGATTCCGAGGAAATCAATGCCTGCGACATCGGCGTGCGCGCGCTGGCGACGCATCCGCAGCGCAGCATCCGCAAGGGCGTGGGCGACAAGGATCTGCGTGTGACGATCGCGGGCGTCGCCGTCAATCCGGGCGACTGGATCTATGCCGATGCGGACGGCGTGCTGGTCGCTGCGCAGAATCTCGGCTGAGAAGGGCATATGAATACCGTAGCGAGTTCCTCGCTTGCCGCACAGCCGCTGTTGCAGTCGTTGCCGCCGGCGGTGCTGGAGAAGCTGGCGGCGCAGCCTGTGATTGAGCTGCCCTCTGGTACACGGGTGTTCGAGACGAGTTCGGATTGCGCCGGCTTTCCCGTCATCCTGTCGGGCGCGGTGCGCGTATTTAAGGACCTGGCCAACGGCAGGCGCATCGAGCTGTACCGCGTCACGCCGGAAGAGCCTTGCATCCTGTCGCTCGGCTGCCTGATGGGCCGCGGCCGTTATCCCGCCAGCGGCGTCACGTTCGGCGCCACGCGCATGATCGTGATGCCACCTGCGCTGTTCAATCAGTGCCTGGCGGAGCAGGCTGCGTTCCGCACCGCGATGTTCCGCGCACTCGGCGACCGGCTGGTGAATACCATGGAGCTGGTCGAGGAGATCGCGACGTTGCGTCTGGATGTGCGGCTGGCAGCGGCGCTGCTGGCGCATGAGGGCGTGGACCTGGATGGCGACAGGCAGATCGCCGTTACGCACCAGGAACTCGCCGACGAGCTCGGCACCGTGCGCGAAATGGTCAGCCGCCTGCTGGACGATTTCGCGCAGCAGGGGCTGGTCGTGCCGGGAAGAGGGCGGATCCGGATCGTTGATCCCGACCGGCTGCGGGCCCTGGCGGCAACCCGTTGAGACAAGAATTTTCCTGTGTGACCGGGGTTACAGACTGCACGGGCGATCATGCTTAAGCTGTCACTGTTTCCCTAACCTCAACGGAGAGTTCCATGAACGCGAATATCGGTTCCGCTGACAAGATCATCAGGCTGGTAATGGCGCTGGCATTGTTCAGTTTGTTCTTCATCCTCCCCGGCGACCAGAAATGGTTCGGCCTGTTTGGCCTAGTACCGCTGCTGACCGGCCTGATGGGCTGGTGTCCGCTGTACAAGGTGTTCGGCATCAATACCTGTGGCGGCGCCTGCAAAAAGTAAGCTTTTCCACGGCTGCTTGGGCTAGTAGCCAAAACGGGACACGAGCGTAGAGCTCGTGTCCCGTTTCTTTTTGGTAGTCAGGAATATGGAATTTCACCGTCGGCATTTTTTCGTTTTACGGGTTTTTAGCTGGACAGTGGGAAACAGTGCATATCGGCATCGTAAATTTCGCAATCCGAAATCCGCGTTTTGTATTGCGAAAAATCACGACGCTAAGCATCAAAATATTTTTTCATTTTAAGAAAATATGTTTCGCATCGCAAAATAAAAAATATAAGGCATTGAAAATAAAGGGTTTTATTTTGGTTATATGTCTTATATAAGACCTTGTTGCCTCGCAAAAAAGCGCATACTATTTACTCATCAAATTTTCTTTTTATTTCACTTGCTTTAGACAGGAGAATGACCATGGCATCTCGCGAACAGCAAATTAAAGATTTGGCCAAAGACTGGGCGGAAAACCCGCGCTGGAAAGGCATCAAGCGAAACTACAGCGCCGAAGACGTCGTCCGTCTGCGCGGTTCGCTGCAGCCTGAATACACGCTCGCCAAGCGCGGCGCAGAAAAGCTGTGGGAAAAGGTTAACGGCGGTGCGAAGAAGGGCTATGTGAACGCGTTCGGCGCGATCACTGCCGGCCAGGCAATGCAGCAGGCCAAGGCTGGCCTGGAAGCGGTGTACCTGTCGGGCTGGCAGGTTGCTGCTGACGGCAATACCTCCGAAACCATGTATCCCGACCAGTCGCTGTATGCATACGACTCCGTGCCGACCATGGTTCGTCGCATCAACAATACCTTCAAGCGCGCTGACGAAATCCAGTGGTCGCGCGGCGTCAACCCGGGCGATGCCAACTTCGTTGATTACTTCCTGCCGATCGTCGCTGACGCTGAAGCCGGTTTCGGCGGCGTGTTGAACGCTTTCGAACTGATGAAGAACATGATCGCCGCTGGTGCAGCAGGCGTTCACTTCGAAGACCAGCTGGCTGCCGTGAAGAAGTGCGGCCACATGGGCGGCAAGGTTCTGGTTCCGACGCAGGAAGCAATCGAGAAGCTGGTTGCAGCCCGCTTCGCAGCCGACGTCATGGGCGTATCCACCATCGTTCTGGCACGTACCGATGCTGAAGCAGCCAACCTGATCACTTCCGACCACGACGCCAACGACAAGCCGTTCCTGACCGGCGAGCGTACCCAGGAAGGCTTCTACCGCGTTAAGAACGGTCTGGAGCAGGCGATCAGCCGTGGTGTTGCATACGCTCCGTATGCTGACCTGGTATGGTGCGAAACCGGCACGCCGGATCTGGGTTTTGCCCGTGAATTCGCGCAAGCCGTGCACGCTGCATGTCCGGGCAAGCTGCTGTCGTACAACT
>JAEZVM010000250.1 GCA_023420795.1 Pseudomonadota bacterium | reverse complement strand
AACTTGGATGCTTCGATTTCGGCCGGATCTTCTTCATCCAGATCGCGCATTTCGACGATTTCCGGATGACGGAACAGTGCATTGGCATCGAAGTTGAACTTGGCATCGAGTGCAATGACCTTGCCGTCGCCGGTCAGGATCAGCGGGTTGATTTCGGCCAGCGATGCATCGGTTTCCCAGTAAGCCTTGTACAGGCCCTGCAACTGCTTGCGTGCGTCGGCGATGGAGCCGGCCGGTACGCCGATCTTGGCGGCGATATCGTCTGCATCCTTATCGGTCAGGCCGACTGCCGGGTCGATCACGACCTTGTGGATCAGGTCGGGATGCTTTTCCGCGACTTCCTCGATGTCCATGCCGCCTTCGCTGGAAGCCATCAGGACCACGCGCTGAGTCACACGGTCGGTGACCATCGACACATACAGTTCCTTCTTGATGTCCGCGCCTTCCTCGATCAGCAGGCGGCGCACCTTCTGGCCTTCCGGGCCGGTCTGGTGCGTGACCAGCTGCATGCCCATGATGGCGTTCGCATAGTCTTTGACCTGGTCGAGCGACTTGGCGACCTTCACGCCGCCGCCCTTGCCGCGACCGCCCGCGTGGATCTGAGCCTTGACGACCCAGACCGGGCCTCCAAGAGTCTCGGCCGCTTTGACCGCCTCTTCAACGGATAGGCACGGGATACCGCGCGGAACCGTCACTCCGAATTTACGGAGGATTTCTTTGCCCTGATACTCATGGATTTTCATGCGAGCTTCCCTTCAGACGCTTATTGAAAAAAACAAACTTGGTTTGAACTAACTGGATTCGGATTCGGCCAGCGACTTAACCGCCCAACGCGGGTAATACTGTGCGACCGCCGCCCCGTCGGAGCGCAATGCATGGCAACGGTCGAGTTGAAAAGGCTTGTGGCTTTGCTCATCGGCGCTGGCCCCGTCGCGCGTATCGATCACATCGCCGGCAAACGCCTGGATCGCCGCCGTCGGCAACACCTGCGCAAGCTCGGTCAGATGGGTGCAGCCCTGAATGCCGGACAAGCGCTGCCTGACGCCATCGCGGAATCCTTTCAGGAGATTCAGTCCTACGAGCTTCTTGTAGGCCGGGCCAATATTGTCGCAATAGCCGGGATAAGGCACGGCATCCGACACGGCTTCGGCTGCAACGATGTTCAGTTGCGTATCGATGGTCAGGCGCAGCAGGAGATCGTGCAAGGGCTCACCTGCCGGCCGAACGCCGGAGGCAAGATTGGTATCACGAGTCTTGATATCTGATATACGCGCGTCGATATCCCACAACCCATCGTCGCGAGCAAACGCTTCGACCTGGATTGCGCGCGTGTGCTTTAACGCTCTGCGGGATGTCGGCGGAGATAGGGGCATAAAAACAGATGCCGGTGAAGCGGCCAAAATAAAGCCGCATTTGCGTGTCGCTGCCGCAGCTTCTACGGCAACAGCCGCTCCTGCGGCGCTGCAAAAAACCTCGAAAGTTTAGCACAGGTCAGAAGTTGATAGCATGCCGACATTTCTGCGGCTGGCAGGCTGACAACAGGGGGCGAGCACCCGCTCTCCCCGCTTATTCCTCGCTTTCCGAGGCGGCGCGCATGGCGGCCTGTATCGCGCAGTGAGAGAAACCGCGCTGTTGCAGAAAGCGCATCTGTTTTGCCCGCTCGGCAGCGTCCGCGGGTGGATGGCCGAATTTCCGGCGCCAGACTTCAAGGGCGCGCTCGCCCTCATCCTGGGAAAGGCTTACCTTTAGATTATTGATTGCCTCGCCGTCGATTCCATGCATCTGGAGCTCGGACAGGATGCGATTGTTGCCAAACCGGGAAGCGCGGCGGTGTACCAGGGATTCGGAGAAACGGGATTCGGACAGCAGCTTGGCGGCTTCAAGCGTATCGAGCAACGCCTCGACATCGTCGCCCTCCTGTGCGTAGCGGGAAAGCTTGCGTGTCAGTTCCAGCCGGCTATGTTCGCGGGCGGATAAATACTTCAGAGCCCGCGCCTTTAGACTCATTTGCAGTTTTGCCATGGTGGTCCGGCAGCGCGGGCTCTCTCACGTGAAGTATTCGATTCGGGATTGGAGCGTGTTACTCCGCTTCGGCAACGGCGGGCGGCAGTTCCGGCACGCCGAGCGAAGCGCGTACCTTGTTTTCGATTTCACGTGCCAGTTCCGGATGCTCTTTCAGGTAGTTGCGCGCATTGTCCTTGCCCTGGCCGATACGCTCGCCGTTATAGCTGTACCAGGCGCCGGATTTTTCGACGATCTTCGCGTCCGCGCCAAGATCGAGGATTTCGCCCTCGCGCGAGGTGCCTTCGCCATACAGGATGTCGAAATGCGCTTCCTTGAACGGTGGCGCGACCTTGTTCTTGACGACCTTGACTTTGGTTTCATTGCCGATCACTTCGTCACCCGACTTGATCGAGCCGGTACGACGGATATCCAGGCGCACGGAGGCATAGAACTTCAGCGCGTTGCCGCCGGTCGTGGTTTCCGGATTGCCAAACATAACGCCGATCTTCATGCGGATCTGGTTAATGAAGATCACCAGCGTGTTGGTGCGGTTGATGCTGCCAGTCAGCTTGCGCAGCGCCTGCGACATCAGGCGCGCCTGCAGGCCAGGCAGCGAATCGCCCATGTCACCTTCGATTTCGGCTTTCGGCGTCAATGCGGCGACCGAGTCGATGACCACCATATCGACGCTGCCGGAGCGCACCAGTGCATCGGTGATTTCCAGTGCCTGCTCGCCGGTATCCGGCTGCGAAACCAGCAGGTCAGCCAGATTCACGCCCAGCTTTTGCGCGTACACCGTATCCAGAGCATGCTCCGCGTCAATGAAGGCACAGGTGCCGCCGAGCTTCTGCATTTCTGCGATCGCTTGCAGCGTCAGCGTGGTTTTACCGGAGGATTCCGGTCCGTAGATTTCAACGACTCGGCCGCGCGGCAGACCGCCGACGCCGAGTGCGATATCCAGGCCAAGCGAGCCGGTGGAGACCACTTGCACTTCTTCCGCCACCGCGCCGTCCGCCATGCGCATGACGGAGCCCTTGCCAAACTGCTTTTCGATTTGCGCCAACGCGGCGGCCAGTGCCTTTGCCTTTTCCGGGTTCTGCGCGGATTTCTTGTCGTCCATAACTATTTTCTCTCGACGGTTGGATGGAAAGCAGCCCGCAGAATCGCGGCGCTACGAGCTGTATTTGACGTCACAGCGCATACTGTATAAAAAAACAGTGATCGATGCAAGCCCGAATTTCAGTTCCTGAAAAAGTTTATTAGGATGAGAGTGAGCGAAGCGATATTTCTTCGCCTTGCTGGTATCGCTGAAACGCAATAGACTACGCCCACTCCGATTGCCGACTCCCAATAATGCGTATCCTGCTTGCCGAAGACGATAGTGTACTAGCCGACGGACTGACGCGCTCCCTGCGGCAATCCGGCTACGCGACCGATTGCGTCAAGAACGGACTGGAAGCGGATTCGGCCTTGTCCACGCAGGATTTCGATCTGTTGATCCTCGATCTCGGCCTGCCGAAAATGAGCGGACTGGAAGTGCTGCGCCGCCTGCGCGCGCGCAATTCCCGTCTGCCGGTGCTGATCCTCACCGCCAGCGATTCGGTCGAACAGCGCGTCAAGGGACTCGATTTGGGTGCCGACGATTACATGGCCAAGCCGTTCGCACTGTCGGAACTGGAGGCACGCGTGCGTGCGCTCACCCGGCGCGGCGCCGGTGGTGGCCCGACCGTCATCAAGCACGGTCCGCTGTCTTATGATCAAGTCGGCCGCATCGCGTACATGAACGACCAGATGCTGGATTTATCCGCACGCGAACTCGGCCTGCTCGAAGTGCTGCTGCAGCGTACCGGTCGCTTGGTGTCGAAAGAACAACTGGTCGATCATCTGTGCGAATGGGGCGAGGAAGTCAGCAACAATGCGATCGAGGTTTACGTGCACCGCCTGCGCAAGAAGATCGAGGTCGGCGGAGTACGCATCGCTACCGTGCGCGGACTGGGTTATTGCCTGGAGAAGTTTTCCGATCCGAACACGCAGGGCACGCCTCCAGCGGCCTGATATCCATCCATGAGCGACGTCCACCGTCCCGAAACGAAGACTTCGGTCGCCGCCGACTCGCCCCTTACCCCGCCATCAGCCGGGCAACAGCCCCAGGAACACATCCAGCGCTCCCTGTTCGGCGAAATCCTCGACTGGATGCTGGTGCCGCTGCTGCTGCTGTGGCCGATGAGCATCGCGATCACCTACCTGGTGGCGAAATCGATCGCCAACTATCCGTTCGACCGGGCGCTGGACGATCGTGCGATCGTGCTCGCGCAGCAGGTGAAGGAGGTCAACGGCAAGGTCGTCTCCCAGCTCTCCCCTTCGGCGCGCGACGTGCTGAGGGCGGACGATGTCGATTATGTCTATTTCCAGGTTCTCGGGCCGCGTGGCGAACTCATCGACGGCGACCGCGACCTGCCTTCGCCCCCGGCGGAGGAGGAGGAGCGACCGACGCTCGGGGCCGCGCAGTTCCGCAACGACACGGTGCGCGGCAGCGAAGTCCGGATCGCGTACATGCATGTGGATCTGCGGCGCAGCCGGCAGGGACGGGCAACGCCGAAGGAACCCGTCATGGCACTGGTGCAGGTTGCCGAGACGCTCGACAAGCGCGCCCACCTTGCCAATGAAATCATCAAGGGCGTGATCCTGCCCCAATTCATCATCCTGCCGATCGCGCTGGCGCTCGTGTGGTTTGCCTTGTCACGCGGGCTTTCGCCGTTGGCGGAGTTGCAGCAACGCATACGCGCACGCCGCTCGGACGACCTGAGCCCGATCCAGTCGGGCCAAGTACCGGAAGAAATCTCGCCGCTGGTGCGCTCGTTCAATGAATTGCTGGAGCGCCTGTCGCAAAGCATCGAGATGCAGAAACGCTTCATCGCCGATGCGGCGCACCAGATGAAGACGCCACTGGCCGGCATGCGCATGCAGTCGGAGCTGGCCTTGCGAGAAACCGACCAGGCTGAAATCCATCGCTCGCTGGAGCAGCTGTCCAAGAGTTCGGAATCGGCGACCCGCCTGGTGAATCAGCTGCTGGCGCTGGCGCGCACCGAGAACCAGACGCCGCAGGCCAATCCCTTCGTACCGCTGGAACTGTGCGAACTGGCGCGCAACGTCGTGCAGGACTGGGTGCAGAACTCGTTCGCGCACCAGATCGATCTCGGCTTCGAGCAGCCGGGGCATCCGATCATGGTGCTCGGCAGTCCGGTGATGCTGCGCGAAATGCTGAGCAACCTGATCGACAATGCGCTGCGCTATACCCCGCCGGGCGGCAGCGTCACTGTTCGTGTACGCGCCAACGCGGTGGATGACCAGGCAATACTGGAAGTGGAAGACACCGGGCCGGGCATTCCGCCGACGGAACGCAGCCATGTGTTCGAGCGCTTTTATCGCATTCTCGGCAGCAATGTCGAAGGCAGCGGACTCGGCCTGGCGATCGTGCGGGAAATCGCGCAGCAGCATGATGCGACTGTCGATATCTTCAACAACCCGCACAGCCATGACCCAAAGCTTCCCGGCAGCTTGTTCCGCGTGACCTTGCATATGCAGCAGCGTCCCGAGTTTATTGAGGATATCGGTTAATGCAACACCGCACGGAAAAACTGCCACCCCGTCATATGACTTACTGGGAGCGGATTCGCCGCCTCACGTTTGCGCTTCTCGCGATCTGGTTCCTGGCGACTTTCCTGGTCATCTTCTTCGCCCGCGAGCTGTCCACGTTCACCCTGTTCGGCTGGCCGTTTTCGTTCTACATGGCCGCGCAAGGACTGACGCTGCTGTATCTGGGGATCGTGGCCTTCTATGCGCTCTATACGCGGCGCATGGACAAACACATCAACAACGAGAAGGCCGATGTCAAATAGACCGTTTTTCCGCCGCCTCGTCACTTATTACAGCTGGTACACGGTCGGCTTCGTCATCTTCCTCGGCGTACTCGCGATCCTGGAGAAGGAAGGCATTCCGCGCGCCTGGATCGGCTACATGTTCATCTTCTCGACCATCGTGCTGTATGCCGGTATCGGCGTTCTCAGCCGCACCTCGGATGTGTCCGAATACTATGTCGCCGGCCGCCGCGTGCCGCCGCTCTTCAATGGTGCCGCAACCGCAGCCGACTGGATGTCCGCCGCCAGCTTCATCAGCCTGGCCGGCGGCCTCTACCTGCTCGGCTTCGACGGTCTCGCCTACATCCTCGGCTGGACCGGCGGATACTGCCTGGTCGCACTGCTGATCGCCCCGTTCCTGAACAAGTTCGGCCAGTACACGATTCCCGACTTTCTCGCCGCGCGCTATGCCGACTGCTACGGCGGCAATCTGGTCCGCATCGTTGCGGTGATTTTTACCATCCTCGTTTCGTTTACCTATGTCGTCGCGCAGATCTACGGCGTCGGACTGATCACCTCACGATTCACCGGCGTCGATTTCTCGGTCGGCATTTTCCTCGGGCTGGCCAGCATTCTGGTCTGCTCCTTCCTCGGCGGCATGCGGGCCATTACCTGGACGCAGGTGACGCAGTACATCATCATGCTGATCGCCTACATGATCCCGGTGATATGGCTGTCGGCGAAGCACACCGATTTCCCGGTGCCGCAACTGGCGTACGGCACGGTTCTGTCGAAGCTGAGCGAACGGGAAAAGGAGATCGGCAACGACCTGATGGAACAGCAGGTGCAAGCCATTTTCAGGCAGCGCGCGGATGAATTCGATGCGAGGCTGAAGGGCCTGCCGAAGTCCTGGGAGGACGGCCATGTGGAGGCACAGCAGCATGTCGAGGACCTCAAGAGAAGCAATGCCTCGCTGATCGAAATCAAGGCCGCCAGCCGGGCTCTGGCAAATTACCCGAAAGATCCGGAAGAGGCCCGGCGCGTGTGGCAGGAGGAAAAGGCGGCAAACATGGCGCGGGCGGCCCCGGTCGTGGCGCATACGACGCCCTTCCCCGGCCAGACCAAGGAGATATCGGACAACAAGCGCAACAATTTCCTGGCACTGGTGTTCTGCCTGATGATGGGAACGGCCGCGCTGCCGCACATCCTGGTGCGCTACTACACAACGCCGTCGGTACGCGAAGCGCGCCGTTCGGTGTTCTGGACGCTGTTCTTCATCATGCTGTTGTACATCACCGTGCCGGCGCTGGCGGTGCTCGTGAAATATGACATTTACACGTCGCTGGTCGGGACCGAATTCTCCAAGATGCCGTCCTGGGTCTCATACTGGGCCAGCGTGGACAAGGTCAATCCGCTGGTGGCGATTACCGATCTGAACAAGGACGGCATCGTGCAGCTGGCGGAGATCGTAATGGACGGCGACATCGTGGTGCTGGCGACGCCGGAAATCGCCGGATTGCCGTATGTGATATCCGGTCTGATCGCCGCAGGCGGCCTGGCTGCCGCTCTATCGACCGCCGATGGCCTGCTGCTGACCATTTCGAACGCGCTGTCGCATGACGTCTATTACAAGACCACCGA
>JAEZVM010000273.1 GCA_023420795.1 Pseudomonadota bacterium | reverse complement strand
AAGGCGCGCATGAACTATCCGTACACCGGCACCTCGGACGGCTTCACCGTCTATCTGCGCCGTCGTTTCCCTGCCGACAGCTATCTCGGCATCGAACTTGAAGTCAACCAGAAGCATGTGCAGGCGCGAGGCGAACACTGGCGCAGAGTGCGCAGCGCCATCATCGAAGCCTTCCACGACGCCGCTCCGAGAGAAAATTCGGCTGCGCACCGGTCAGTTCATGCCGCTTCGCAGTTGCATGTCTAACGGAGGAGTGAGCATGCCAGAACAGATCACCAAGCACCCTGACGTCACATTGAAAATCCTCAAGGAAGCCGGCGCCGTCTGCGGCAAAGGCGCCCCGCAGAAGATTCTGACGCAATGTCCGAAGGAACGTTTCTGCTCGCTGCCAAGCGGCGAGATGTGCATCTACGGGATCGAGCAGATTCCGCAAATGACGCAAATCAAGCCACAGGAACTGGCTGAGGTCGTTGCACCGCAAATCCCGCAGAAGGATGTGCCGCCGAAGGAAATATCGGCGGTTGAAGGGCTTGCCGTGGGAGCGGTGTTTTTGGCGGGTATTGTTTTGGGGAGGTTTTGGCCGAGAGTCCGATAAAGGGACAGAGCGCTGAGCGAAAATCAAGCGAAGCACATGTCGACTACGCATGGCGCTTCGCAGTTGTCGCAAAAAACATGACAACGTAGAATGCCCCCGTTTGTTGCTACGCAGTTAAGCATTACACATTGAAATGACATCCCTGTTTCTTAAATCCCTGCTCGGTGCCATTGCAGTCCTGATCATTGCGCTGCTATCGAAATCAAAGAGTTTCTTCCTCGCCGGCCTTGTGCCGCTGTTTCCCACCTTTGCACTCATCGCGCATTACATTGTGGGCACTGAGCGCTCGCCGGCCGATCTCCGGACAACCGCTCTGTTCGGCCTGTGGTCGCTGATTCCATATGCGGTTTACCTGCTTGCAGTTTACTGGCTGAGCGTGCGCTTTTCGCTGGCAGGCACGCTGCTGACAGCAACGCTTGCCTGGGCCGTGGCTGCGTTCATCCTCGTAACGGCATGGTCGCATTTCCATCCGGCGGGTGCCTGACAGATGATCAGCCTGCGCCTGATGAGCGAGACCGATATTTCAGCGGTGCTATCCATCCAGTCGGAATGCTATGTCACCGAGGCGATCGAGAGCGAGGCAGCGATCCGTGCCCGGCTGCGCATCGCGCCGTCGTGCGCATGGATTGCCGAAGATGCGCATGGCGCCTGCGCCTATCTGGTCGGCTATCCATCCAGGCTCGGGAAGGTCACGCCGCTCGGCAGCAGCTTCGACGTATCTCCTTCGCCCACCAGCCTGTACCTGCATGACCTGGCGGTGTCACGCCGGGTTGCTGGGCAAGGCGTCGGTTCGCTGCTGGTGCGCTTCGCGCTCGATGCCGCACAACGGGCAGGCCTGTCCCATTCATCGCTGGTGTCGGTCCAGAACTCGGCCGCGTTCTGGCGCTCGCTCGGTTATCGCGAACAGGAATTAACCGATGCGGCACAGGCGGCGCATCTCGGCACGTATCCGGCGCCGGCCTGCTACATGGTGAGAAGTTAATGCAAACAAGGGAGAAAATCATGACGAAAAAACTTGCGCTTGGAACGATGGCGCTGCTGGCATCCCTGAATGCGGCAGCCGGACAGATGTGCGGCAACCAGCGCGTGGCCGACAATGTCCGCAGCTGCCCGAACGGCGACATTCCGATGTTCGTTGCCGATGAGGTCAAGCCCTACACGCCGCCGCAACCGGCCGTGGAGCGCCGCCCTGAGCGGCAAGGCCAGGCATCCAATATCAATCCGTCCGGCGCCGACGCCAGCAGCCCGGATTATTTCTTCGGCGTCTGGCGCACCCGTATTCCAGGCGCGGTATGGACATCACCGAGCGGGTATCAGGGCTACGACTGGCTGCATGTGCGCGCCGGCGTATCAGCAGGCGATCTGATCATCAAGCCGAACGGCACTTATGTATGGAATTCCTACGGCGGCAAGGCGGGCCGCTGGGTGCGCGGCGATTCCGCGTATCCGATCGTGCTGATCGATACCGTCGAAAACCGGCAGTGGCGAGTCGGTGCCGATCCGAAGCGCATCGGTGGACGCGACATCATCGTCTGGGACGGCAATTCCTTCTATTACGACGGGCGGAAATAGGAAAACTCCAGGCCGTGAAAGGCTGAACTCCGACTTGTATAATCGCCAACGCGCCGCCGCCTCCGCACCGGCGCGCAGATACGCAGGAACATCCGACAATTACAAGATGAAGGGAGTTTTCATGTTTGCTCGTCTCGCCCTATGCAGTGCAGTTGCTGCCACACTCTCCACTCCGCTGCTCGCCCAGCCTGTTCCTGAAGGCGGCTATTTGTGCTGCAACCTGCGCACCGACGGCAGCTGGATCAGTGACATCAACTATGCCGAGGCCGGCAAGCGCATCATCCCCGCTGGTACACCGCTGAAAGCCACCGGCTATGGGCGTTATCGGGTATATGTCGAAATCGACGGCAAGAAGCAGGCAATCGGGAACGATTACAGCCGCGACATGGAAATGGGTGCCTTTGCTCAGCGCTACATCGTGGCGACAGATCCGCAGAGGACGATGGGTGGCTATCCCGCCAAGATACGCGAGGCAATCAAAAGCGCGCGCCTGCTGCCCGGTATGACACGCGACCAGGTGATCATGTCAGTCGGTTATCCGGTCAGCAGCGAAAACCCGAATCTGGATGCGAAGGTATGGCGTTTCTGGCTCAGTAGCTTTGCCGAGTTCCAGGTTATTTTCGACGGCAACAACCGCGTCAAGGAAATCTCGACATCCGACCCGCACACGCGTAGCGTGGTGGTGATGGAATAAGCAAGAAGAAGGCTGCGGCAAGCGTGGCTTCCCGCAGCCGACACCCATGATCCATTCTGAAGACAATCATTTCTCCGTTCTCGTCGAACCCGCAGGGTTTCGCTTCGATGCACCGGCGTCGGAATCGCTGCTGGCCGCGGCAAGGAAGGCCGGCATCGACCTGCCGGCTTCCTGCAGGAACGGCACCTGCCGCACCTGCCTCTGCCGGCTAGTCAGCGGCCGGGTCCGCTACAGCATCGAATGGCCGGGATTGAGTGTCGAAGAAAAACAAGATGGCTTCATCCTGCCCTGTGTCGCACATGCGGAATCGGATGTGGTGATCCAAGTCCCTTCCGCGAAGCACCTGAAACCCGTCTGAAGCACTTCCGGATGACCGCCGGCCAGCAAGGTCCACCATGCTGCCTGTCATTCCGAACGCATGTGAGGAATCTCCAGTGGAGATCGTTATGCGAACGGTTGAGAATCCTCAGACGGGCGCTGAATGACACAGGTATTTTCCTGAGTGCCTTTTCAATATTCATCGAGGCTTTCACTCGTTCCCGATATTACATGCAGAAAAAACCTCGCCTGTTTCTCCCTCTCTGGATGGCCGGCCTGCCCGGCGTGGTCGCCGTTGCCTATACCCTTGTTCCCGCACTAGCTGCAGGCCAGGATATGGAAGCGCCGCTCTGGCTACTGATGCTGGCAAGCGCGATACAGAGTGCACTGCTGCTGGCCTTCGCGGTCTGGGTGGGTGCGAAATATGCACCGCCTGTCGGGTTGCACGCGCCGTTTCTTGAGGCGCTTTCCAGTTCACAGCCGGCGCTCGTAAAGTTGCGACCGCAACTTGTTCCAGCACTGCTTGCAGCGGTTTTCGGCGGAGTGCTGCTGGTCGCATTCGCACGCTTCGCACCACACCAGATTGCTGTGCTGCAGGGAGAAGTGGCGCTGCCAATGTTTGCCCGGGTGCTTTATGGCGGCGTGACGGAGGAACTGCTGCTCCGCTGGGGGTTGATGTCATTTCTCACATGGCTGCTGTGGCGGCTCGTACAACGCGGCATGGGTGTACCGCGCGCTTCTCTTTTCGTGATTGCCATCATATTGAGCGCCCTGCTGTTCGGCATCGGGCATCTTCCTGCGGTAGCCGCACTCGCGGGCGAACCTGGCTGGCCCGTTATCACATATGTAGTCGCCGGCAATGCGGCATTCGGAATGGTCGCCGGCTATCTGTTCTGGCGCTACGGCCTAGAGGCCGCGATCATTGCACATGCGCTGACGCATGTTTTCGCCGGCACGGCAGGATATTGATCAGGGCACGCTTGCCGCCCATTCAGGCATACGCCACGTCCGTATGCTGCAGGAACCAGCCGCGGGCAAGACGGGCTACGACTTCGAGGCTGCCCGGCTCTTCGAAGGTATGCGTGGCGCCGGGAATGATCTCGATGCGCTTCTTGCAGCGCAGCGCGGCATAGGCGGCGCGGTTGATCTGGAGCACGCCATCGTCCAGGCCGCCGACGATCAGCAGCGTCGGCGCGCTGATCTCTGTGAGCACGCCATGCATTGCAAGATCGGGCCGGCCGCCGCGCAATACCAGTGCGGAAATCCCGCATTCCTTCGCTGCGGCCAGCTGCAGCGCGGCAGCCGTACCGTAGCTTGAGCCGAGCAGTCCTATCGGCAGGTTGCATGCCGCATCATGCTGCCGCAGCCAGTCGCAAACGGCATGCAAGCGATCCGAGAGCCGCTCGATCGCGGGAGACTGCCACGAAGCGGGCTCTCCATTTGATCGCAGATCCACCCATAGCGTGCCGAGGCGCGCATTGCGCAGCATGGTGGCGACATAATCGTTGGGCTGATTCACCCGCTTGCCACCGTTGATGAACACCACCACGCCTACATGCTCCTGCGGCAGCCACAGCATTCCTTCCGTCGCGTCGGCGCCCGATCCGATCCGGACCGGTTCAACCTGGGTTGCCCGCGCCATCACCGGCCTCCGTCTGCTGCAACAAGGCGAACGAAAAAGACATCAAGCTCCATATGCATTCCACATGAACGAAGAATCTGTCACGAAGAGAAACGAGGCAAGCTCCATGCCAGCGTAGACCGCAGCTGCCTCCCCTACATCTCGCCTGGCGGGGGATTGACGGGGCGAGCCGGCAGGTCGAACTGCGTGGTCATTACATGACCATCGCCGGTCGTGGGCCGTGGCGGCGAACCCGGCGAGAAGGGCTCGCCCGGTTCCTTGCCGCACGCCGACAGCAACAGCGTCATGCCGGCCGCCAGCAGCAGTTTTTTCCAGCCGGATGAATCTCTCTTCCACCGTTCATCGTTTCGTCTCATGGTGGTCTCCTCTGCCGGATCACTCTCCCGCGTGCCCTATCGGTTGACCGCATTTGCCGCATCGCGCGCCACACCCTTACCAAGAACCACTGTTTCCTGCACATGCAAGCCGCGTTCCCAACCCGCAGCCGCGGGCACATGCTGCAGCTGGCGGAAATAGGCAATCGTCTTTTCCAGTCCTTCGTTCAGGCCGATCTCCGGTTCCCATTCGAGCACGGTGCGCGCCAGCGCAATGTCGGGCCGGCGCCGCACCGGATCGTCGCTCGGCAAGGGACGAAACACGATATCCGAGCGCGAACCGGACAGCGCGATGATGCGCTCCGCCAGTTCCAGCATCGTGTGCTCTACCGGGTTGCCGAGGTTGACCGGGCCGCAGAATCCGTCCGGACTTTGCATCAGCAGTTCGAATGCACGCACCATGTCATCGACGTAACAGAAGGAACGCGTCTGCGAGCCGTCGCCATAGACGGTTAGCGGCTCGTCGGCCAGCGCCTGCATGATGAAGTTGGATACCACGCGGCCGTCGTTCGGATGCATGCGCGGCCCGTAGGTATTGAAGATGCGCGCAATCTTCACCTGCAGGTTGTGTTGCCTGCGGTAATCCATGAACAGTGTTTCGGCGCAACGCTTTCCTTCGTCGTAACAGGAACGCAGGCCGATCGGATTCACATGCCCCCAGTAATGCTCGGTCTGCGGATGCACATGCGGGTCGCCATAGACTTCGCTGGTGGAGGCCTGCAGGATCTTCGCCTTCAGCCGCTTGGCCAGCCCCAGCATGTTGATCGCGCCATGCACGCTGGTCTTCGTGGTCTGCACCGGATCGTTCTGGTAATGCACCGGCGACGCCGGACAGGCGAGGTTGTAAATCTCATCAACCTCGACATACAGCGGAAAGGTGACGTCGTGCCGCTGCAGTTCGAACCGCGGGTTGGCCAGCATGTGCGCGATGTTGCGTTTCCTGCCTGTATAGAAGTTATCGACGCACAGCACGTCATGGCCCTGCGCCAGCAGGTATTCGCACAGATGCGAGCCGAGGAAGCCGGCGCCGCCGGTCACGAGAATCCGTTTGCTGCCGGTTTCTTTCATGCATGCGTCCCCGTCGATGTGTTGAGAAGCCGTGCGGCCATCGCGGCCACGGTTTCCGGCGCCACCTCCTGCGCGCATTCATGGCCGGTCGGGCAGTCGTGATGCATGCACGGACGGCAGGAAACTTCCGCGCTGATCATCCGGTGACGCGCATGATCGAGCGGCGCCCAGCGCTGTGGATCGGAACCGCAGGACACGATTACGCTCGGCGTGGCGACCGCCGCCGCCACGTGCGAGATGCCGGTGTCGTTGCAGACCACGAGCCGCGCCTGCGCGATCAGCGCCGCGAGTGCTCCAAGTTCCGTCTTGCCACACAGGTTGAGCGCCGGCACCCGCATTTCACGCTCTACCGCGCCCACGAGAGCCGCCTCGTCGGGCGCGCCGGTCAATACGATCTTCATGCCGTTATCGGCGAGCCGGTCGGCCACTTCGGCAAACCGCCGCGGCTGCCAGCGGCGCGACGGCAGCCGCGCGCCGGGATGCACGCAGACATAGGTTCCCGGCGCCGGCAGGCCGAGATAACTGCGCTGCAATGCGCGGTAATCGGCTTCGCACAACGGAAACTCCAGCTGCTCGCCCTGCGGCTCGATGCCGAGAAATTCCATCAGCTGCAGGCTGCGCAGCACTTCATGCGCGCGCTCGTCCCACGGCATGAAGGTCTGCGGGTTGGGACAATAGTCGCCGGGCTGGTAAAAACCGGCAGTGCGCTCCGCGCCGAACAACATCGCGATCGGGTTGCTCAGGCGGCCACTGCCGTGCATCTGCAATACCAGGTCATAACGCTGGCGCTGCGCCTCCGCCAGGAAATGCGGCACCGCCGTCAGGTGCAGCGGCTGCTCCGGAAAACCGGGAAAGCCCGGAAACACCAGCAGGTTATCGAGATAGCGGGAATAACGCTTCACGAAGCTGGTGGCCCACGGTAATCCGACCAGAGTGATCTGGGCCAGCGGCGCGGCCGCCCGCAGTGCACGCATCGCCGGCACGGTGCACAGCATGTCGCCGAGCTGCAGCGCGCGGAACAGCGCAATCTTGCGCGGCGGCTTGTCGCCGAACAGAGGCACCGCGGCAGAAGTACGCGCGGCCTTCATTGCTTTTCGACGATGAACGGGCCGATGGCGAGCGCATCCAGCGGCGTGCTGCAATAGGATTCGACTGCATCGCGCGGCGTGCAGACCACCGGCTCGCCACGCGTATTGAACGAAGTGTTGATCAGCACCGGCACGCCGCTGCGCTCGAAGAACGCGCGCAGCAGGTCGTAATACGCGGCGTTCTGCCCTCGGTTGATGGTCTGGATGCGTGCAGTGCCATC
Source organism: Pseudomonadota bacterium (assembly GCA_023420795.1). Lineage (GTDB taxonomy): Bacteria > Pseudomonadota > Gammaproteobacteria > Burkholderiales > Burkholderiaceae_D > Noviherbaspirillum. The sequence goes on along the minus strand of JAEZVM010000273.1, from coordinate 6,703 downwards.
GACATGGCGCACGGCGGGAATCTTGTCGGCCTTGTCCGGCCGCACGTCATACACGAACACCATGAACGGCGACACATCGCCATCGACGAACCAGTTCGCGGCTTCTTCTTCCAGAACGACCGGCGCCACTGGCCGGAAATCTTCTCGGTCCTTGATGTGGTTCAGGCGTTGCTGCATCGAGGCATCGAGCGGCGATGCGAGGATGGAACGCGCACCGAGCGCACGCGGGCCGAACTCCATGCGTCCCTGGAACCAGCCGATCACCTTGTTCTGCATCAGCAGTTCGGCCACCTCCGCCGACAGATCGTTCGCACGGCGGTAGCGCAGCTTGGCCTGCTGCAGGAATGCCTCGATCTCGTCCTCGTCGTAGGCCGGCCCGAGGAACGCATGGTCCATGCGCCAGTGCGGCCCTTTTCCACGGCTTTCTGCTTGCTGCGCATCGATCCACAAGGCCGCGCCGAGCGCGGTTCCCGCATCGCCGGAAGCCGGCTGTACCCATACCCGCCTGAACGGCCCCTTATCGCGCACCCGTGCATTCATCACGCAATTGAGCGCTACGCCGCCGGCCATGCAAAGGTTCTCCGCGCCGGTCTGCTGATGCAGCCAGTCGGCCATCTTCAATACCGTTTCCTCCAGCACGATTTGCAGCGAGGATGCGATATCCATGTGTTTCTGCGTGAACTCGGAACCGCGCTCGCGCGGCGGGCCGAACAGCTTGTCCCACTGCGCCGGCACGACCTCGTAGTTGCCGTCGCCGGTGTACTGCAATACCTCGCGCAGCAGCGGCGCATAGACCGGCTTGCCGAACGAGGCCAGCGCCATCACCTTGTATTCATCGGACGAATGCAGGAAGCCAAGGTAATCGGTCACTGCTTCATACAGCAGACCGAGCGAATGCGGCAGGTTCACCTGTTTGATGCGCCGGTAGCGCCTGTCCTGGTAAACGCCGTAGCTGGTGGTCGCCCGCTCGCCGCGCCCATCCATCGTGAGCACTGCGCATTCCTCGAACGGCGCGGCAAGGAAGGCGCTCGCCTCGTGCGCGAGATGGTGCTCGACGAAATGCCATTGAAACGGCCCGTCATGCCGCACGCCGCGAAAGCGCTTCCTGAGATGATGCGGCGCACCGCTCGCCAGCTGGCGCGGCGCATTGACGATATACGACAGGAACAGCGGGTCCCATGGCGACAGCCATTCGCCCGCCGCATGCGCGGATGGCTCCAGCGGCAACTCTATCGTCGCCTGCCCGGCATGTGCGCCGAGCAGCAGTGAGGGATCATAGGAATACGCGACATGCTGCACATCGGCGAGCGCAATGCCGGCTTCCTTCAGGCAGTAATCGATGGCGTGATACGGGAGTTGCCAGGTGGTGAACGGCACCGGCCGCTTGCCGTGCTTGATGCGCGTGAACCGCTCTTCCTCCGCCGCTGCTATCACTTCTCCATCGCGTACTAGGCAGGCGGAACAATCGTGATAAGCAGCGTTGATTCCTAACGTATGCACGTTTTTCTCCCGAGAAGGATACGGCTCTGCAGGCAAGGAAAGAGGACGCACTCCCGGTAGGATGCGGCCTTGTTTCAACGCTGAAGCAAACGACATACCCGCCGGTGCGATTGCCGGCTGCGGATGCCGAATTTCATTGATGGCACGGAGATGCCGTGGAAGCAGCTTCCTCTCTGCGTTCGGAATGACAGCAACCCGAAAGCCACGGAAGTGAAGTAAGTCTTACAGCGTCCTGTAATTATGAAAGTGACATTGCGTCACCCGGTATGCGAGTTTTTTTCTGGCGAGTTGGCTCTCCTCTTGTTCCGCATGTAAATAAGCTGCCCGGCCACTGCGGTGAGGAAGATGAAGAAATTGGCGAATACGAATACCCAGTTGTCCACCAGATAGCTGTACACGGTGAAGCCGACCGACGCGGTGAGCTGGCCGATGAACAGCCACTTGGAAACACCTTCGCAGCTGCCGGTGCGCCATTGGGTATATACCTGCCGCGAAATCGTCATTACCAGGATGAAGGCGCTGATCCAGCCCACCATGTCGGTGCCCATCTGTCCTCCGTCTTCTCAGGCGCGGCTTGCGGGATCCGCTGCGGCGCACCGGCAGCGGCCGGCGACAAACGCTTTCACGCCTACGGCGTCTGTATATCCAGCTTCCGTCCCTGTCGGCCGTTGCCCGGTACCGGCACGGTAATCTCCAGCAGGCCGTCGCGCATCGATGCCGACGCAGCATCCGGATCGGCTCCCGGCGGCAGCGCGATCACACGGTAAAAATGGCCATAGGAGCGCTCGGAGCGCCGGCACTCGGTCGCTTCATGCCGCGGCTCGGGATTGCGCTCGCCCTCGATGGTCAGCCGGTCGCGCCTGATTTCGATATGCACATCCTCGCGCCGCACGCCAGGCAGCTCGGCGCAAACGACGAACTGCTGCTCGCGCTGCGCGACCTCGACCGGCGGCGTCCAGCCGGAGGTGCCGCTGATGGGGCTGACGCTGCCGCCGGCACGCAGGCGGGCATCGTTGAGCTGGCGGCCGACAAATTTGTCGATCAGCTGATCCATGTCCTCCGACATGCGGCGCATGAATCCGAACGGGTCATTCCATATCTGCAGGGGATTCGGGAATTGCGGCATGCGTCCGCCCTGCCTCTCGCCACCCTGCTCGACGCTGCTCTTCGGCTGCGGCGGTACGGCCTGCGGCCCGGTTGCGCCGCGCCGTGCGGCGTTCTCTCCGGTCAGCTTTTCAATGAATCTCTTGAATTGCGCCAGTTCATGCACGGTGCGCTGCGCGATCTCATTTTCCGTGGTGCCATGCTGCGGAAGCGCTTCACGCTTCGGCTCGCAGTCCATCGTCAGCGTCACGCGGGTGCGGTCCTTGCCGATCGGCGACAGCTCGATCCGTCCTTCGTAACGCGGCCCGCTGGTGGTGCGCCATGCAATGCAGCGCTCCGGTACCTGCTGCGTGATCTCCGCATCCCATTCCATGTCCTGGTCGCCGACCCTGCTACGCCCGTGCAGGCGCGAATCGCCAAGCTGGCGGATTTCCTTCACATCGTCGATGAAACGCGCGTACTGCTCGAACTTCGTCAATTGCTCGTACGCGGTCCGTGCCGGCGCATTGACCTCGACCGATTCCTCAATTCTTGCCATTCTGAATCTCCTTTTTCTCGCGCGGCGCGCACCTGCCTGTTCCGGCCTGACTGCCCGGCAAGGGGCTGTGCGACTTCGTGGAATAAATACTGCTAACGAAAACCGTGCTGTGAATGGTGTGCCGGCGAGAGATGAAAGCGTCGTGGCTGGCTGCAACTTCCATACCATTCCACCGCTTGTCCAGAGCAGACCGATTTCAGTTCCGGATGGTTTCCCATCCGGAAAAGCAGCGGTTTCGCGCAGCAGTTTTTGCACTGAATGGCAGTAAAGATTACAGCCGTGCCGCAGCGTGCGCGGCATCATGCAAAAGGATGAAAGACATGCCGGATGCAGACGTGGCGACGCAGGGCGGAACGAATGTCATGCGCGACCTGTGGCGCGTGGTGTCGGCATTCCGCTGGCGCATCGCCGCCGCCGTGATATTCCTGGTGCTGGCAAAGATCGCAGTGGTATCGGTGCCGCTGGCACTCAAGCGCATCGTCGATGAACTGTCGCGCCCGGAGCAGCTGATGGCGCTGCCTGTCGTGCTGCTGGCCGGCTACGCGATATTGCGCTTTGCCAGCACACTGTTCAATGAATTGCGCGACCTGGCGTTTTCGCGCGTCACGCAGCACACGGTCGCCACCTATGCGCTCAAGACTTTTGCGCATCTGCATGAACTGGGCGCGCGCTTTCATGCGGGGCGGCGCATCGGCGGCCTGCTGCCGGACATCGACCGCGGCACGTCCGGCATCGCCTTTCTGCTCAGCGTCGGCCTGTTCACGATCGTGCCGACGCTGCTGGAAATCGCAATGGTGGTGGGCATCATGACAGCCCGTTACAGCTATACGTTCACCGCCATCCTGGGTTTTACTTTCCTGCTGTATTGCGGCTTCACGCTGATATTCACCGCGAAGCGCGCGATCTTCCAGCGGCGCGTCAACCGTCTCGACTCCAGCGCGAAAAGCCTGCTTGCCGACAGCCTGATCAATTACGACACGGTGAAGTATTTCACCAACGAAAAGCTGGAGTCGGAGCGCTTCCGCGAACTGATGGGCCATTGGGCCGAGGCGGTGGTATCGAACCAGAAGGCGCTGTTCACGCTGCATGTCGGGCAGAGCGCGATCATTGCGATAGGTGTGGCATGGGTGATGCTGTACGCCGGCCAAGGCGTGTTTACGCGGCAGATGACGGTGGGCGACCTGATCCTGATCAATGCCTACGTGATCCAGATTTGTCTTCCGCTCAATGCGCTCGGCTTCGTCTATCGCGAAGCGCGCGACGCGCTGGTGAATGCCGAAAAACTGTTCCAGCTGCTGCGCGAAAAGCCGGAGATCGACGAGCCGCCGGGCCTGCCGGCACTGCAGGTAGGCCGCGGCGAAGTGGTGTTCGACAACGTCAGCTTTGCCTACGATCCGGCGCGTCCGATCCTGCACAAGGTGAGCTTTCGCATCCCGCCGGGCGGCACCGTCGCGGTGGTCGGCGGCAGCGGCTCCGGCAAATCGACGCTGGCGCGCCTGCTGCTGCGCCTGTATGAAGTCGGCGACGGCCATATCCGTGTCGATGGGCAGGACATCCGCAGCATCAGCACCAAAAGCCTGCGCGAGGCGATCGGCGTAGTGCCGCAGGAAACCCTGCTGTTCAACGACACGATTGCCTACAACATCGGTTACGGCCGCAAGGGCGCGACCATGGAAGATATCATCGGCGCAGCGCGGGCCGCGCATGTGCACGACCTGATCGATTCCCTGCCGCAGAAATATGAAACACCGGTCGGCGAACGCGGCGTGAAGATGTCGGGCGGCGAAAAGCAGCGCATCGCGATCGCGCGCGCGATCCTGAAGAATCCGCCGCTGCTGATCTTCGATGAAGCCACATCCGCGCTCGACACGCAATCGGAGCAGGCGATACAGGCGGAACTCGACCAGCTGTCGGTCAACCGTACCGCGCTCGTCATCGCGCACCGTCTTTCCACCGTGGTCAACGCCAGCGAAATCGTGGTGCTGGAGCGCGGCCGCATCGTCGAGCGCGGTACCCACGCACAGCTTCTGCAGCGGGGCGGCGCATACGCACTGTTGTGGCAGATGCAACAGCGTTCGGAAGACGAGGAAAAGCGCGAACAGGAGATCGGCGCGGTGGAATGACGGATTGCGCCCTTGCTTCAAAGGGACAGTAATTTTTCTGTGCACGAAACCCGTTTGACGGTCATCAATGCAACTCGATGGAACGGGAATTGCATTCCGGCCGAATCAACCAATGAGAAAAGAGGGTGCGTCCGATGTATTGCCAGGATGGCGTTCCCCCTGCTTTTCGGGACAGAGTTCATGACAAAGATTCTTGCATTTAACCGGGATCGGAGACAGGCCGGCGCCGATGGCGAAGGCAAGAGACCGCATGCCGATCCGACGCATACGAGGCGCCGCTCCGACGCACCGGCCGCCTCGGCGGAAATCGCCCATATCCATGAAACCAGGCCCGCCACGCCAATTGAAATAGCGATCTCGGTGGTGGTCCCCACCTGCGGCCGGCCTCAGTTGCTGAACCGCTGCATCGCCAGCCTGGTGCTGCAGCGCTTCGATCCGGCGCGCTTTGAAATCATCGTGGTCGATGACGGGCCGAGCGACGCCACGCGCGAAGTGGTCACCGGCTGGGCCGCGCATACCGCCGGCAAGGGCCCACAGATCACCTATATCCCGTCGATGGGGCCGCATGGGCCGGCGGCGGCGCGCAACTTCGGATGGCATGCCGCGCATGGCAGCGTGATCGCATTCACCGACGACGATACGATCGCCCGCACCGACTGGCTGAAGAACGGCCTGTGCGCATTCGAGGAAGGCGTCGATGCGGTATGCGGCCGAATCGTGATGCCGCTGTCGCATACACCGACTGATTACGAGCTGGACGCGAAGAACCTGGAAACCGCCGAGTTCGTCACCGCTAACTGCTTCTGCCGCAAACAGGTGCTTGAAGACCTCGGTGGCTTCGACGAGCGCTTCCGTTTCGCATGGCGCGAAGACTCCGACCTGCACTTTAGGCTGCTCGACTACAACGCCAACATCGTGCACGAGCCGCGCGCAGTAATGACCCATCCGATCCGATCCGCAGGCTGGGGCGTCAGTCTGTCGCAAGTGAAGAAGGTACAGTTCGATGCACTGCTGTACAAGAAGCATCCGGCACTCTATCGCCGGAAGATACGCGCCACGCCGCGCTGGGATTTCTACCTGACGGTGGGCTCCCTGCTGCTGTCGGTCGCGGCGGCGCTGGCTGGCGCGGCGGCAATCGCGGCGGTGTCCGGCGCAGTCTGGCTGTTCCTCACCTCGCGCTTCTGCCTGCAGCGGCTGCGGCGTACCTCGAAAGCGCCTTCGCATGTCGCCGAGATGATCGTCACTTCGGTCCTGATTCCGCCGCTGGCCGTGTTCTGGCGCGCCATCGGTGCGTTCAAGTTCCGCGTGGGATTTTTGTGACGGACCTGCCGAAGTTCGTCCAGATCGAACCGGTTGGCCAGTGCAACCTGCGCTGCCGCATGTGCCCGATCCAGTTCCGCGGCGAAGGTGCGCCTGGCCAGCCGCGCGCCTACATGGA
>JAEZVM010000196.1 GCA_023420795.1 Pseudomonadota bacterium | reverse complement strand
TTCGATACGGCTGCCGTCTCCTGCATGTTTTACCGCATTGCGCACTACGTTCTCGATCGCACGATGCAGCAATCCCGTGTTTCCCTTGACGACAGTCTCGAATTCGTCCGACAGGCTGACCGTGCTTCCTCTGGAACGCGCCTCGAACTGCGCATCCTCAACGATCGCGGCGAGAATGTCGCAGATCCAGATATCTTCATCCATTGTTCCCGGCTCCTGGACTTCCAGCCTCGACAGCGCAAGCAGTTCTCCGATCAGCCTGTCCATGCGGCTGATTTCGCTTTCGAGCCGGATCAGCAGATAGCCGGCGTTTTCCGGCTGCTGCCTTGCGAGTCCGATCGCCGCCTGCATCCTCGCCAGGGGCGAACGCATTTCATGCGATACGTCGTGGAACAGGCGCTGCCGGCTATCCATCAGCATGCGCAGTTGCCCTGCCATGCAGTCAAACTCCAGCAGCAGATCCGCCAGTTCGTCGCGGCGCTTGCCGCCAGCCTCGCCGATATTCATACGAAGGTTTCCGGTGGCCGCTGCCTGAAAGGCCGAGCGCAGGCTGCGGATAGGCTGCAGCAGATAATGGGCAAGGAAGACCGAGACAATCAGGCTGGCAATCAGATGCGCAACGAACGGCTCCAGCGGGAGCAGGCTCCGGTGGCGCCGCTGCGGCTGGGTTTGATCGATCGGGGCAGCTCCCTGCTCCGGCGCGACTTGCAGCTGCGCTCGCTGCAAAACATCGGCGTCCGCTGCTGGCAGCGTGGGTCGGGAAATGGTGGCAGTACCGCCATCAGACCGGGCAGTTTTCTCTAGGCGCAAGGCCATCATGACAGACATGGTGCCAATCACCTGCGCTACCCAGATGAGAAAGAATATTTTCCAGAACAGTCGGCTCATCGGCTACTCCCGGATGAATTGATAGCCCTGCCGGTGTACGGTCTGAATGCAGGATTGCCCGCTGTTCAGGGCGCCCAACTTGCGGCGCAGGCTGCTGAGGTGGACGTCGATGTTGCGGTCGAACCGCATCAGCGGACGACCCAAAGCCTGCTCGGAGAGCCTGTTCTTGCTGATCGGCTGGCCGGCATTCCGCACCAGGATTTCCAGCAAGCTGAACTCGGTGCTGGTGAGATTCAACGGCTGCCCGGCCCACTCGGCATGCCGCCGCCCGGGCCAGATCGTCAGCGCTCCAGCCTCCAGCGGCGCATCGAACGTCTCCCTGACAGCCGGCGTTTGCGTTCGGCGAAGAATGGCGCGCAGTCTTGCGGTCAGCTCGCGCGGCGTGCAGGGTTTGGGCACATAGTCGTCGGCGCCAAGTTCCAGGCCGAGGATGCGGTCGTCATCATCGCCCTCTGCCGTCAGCATCAGCACCGGCACCTGGCTCTCCATGCGAATACGGCGCAGCACCTCGATTCCGTCCATGTGCGGCATCATCACGTCGAGCACGACGATCGCGCAAGCAGCCGACAGCGCCTGCACGATACCGCTCTGCCCGTCGTAGGCCACGCTGACATCAAAGCCTTCCCGGTCCAGGTAGTCCTTCAACATTGCTGCCAGCTCGATATCGTCGTCGATCAGCAGCACCTGCTTCTGTTGTTCCGTCATGAATTTGCGCCATGCCTGTTCGTGGCCGTGTACTTTCCAGGGAAATATTCCTTTTCTCTTTACCGGATTTTTTATGGATGTGCATCAGCCCGAGGAACGGAAGTCGGGTGGCATCAACAATGTTTCTTCGCGGCCAGACAAGCATCAGAGTCAACAGCGAGGATTGCCTCATTGCCTGCCCGTCCCAAAATGTAAAGATAGGTAAAGAGGGTAGTTGAAGCCGGCTGCGCAAATATACTCAAGATGGTGCTCCGACTGGCTTGCCTATCCTGTCTGCCATTCCCCTTAGCGAAGGAAAGCATCAACTCCTTTGCCTCGCCGTCACGTGGCTCAAAAACAAAAAGGAATGTCCATGTCATTTCTCGACCAGCGTCAGCTTGGAAAATTCGGCTTCAAAAGCATTGGAGAAAATGTCCAGATCAGCGAGAAGGTGTCGATTTACGGCGCTGGCTGCATCAGCATCGGGAACAACGTCCGCATTGATGACTTTTGCGTTCTGTCCGCTGGAAAAGACGGAATCACGATCGGCAGCCATGTGCATATCGCCGCCTACTCTCTTTTGTGCGGCAGAGAGAGCATCGTTCTCGACGATTTTTCCGGCTTATCTTCGCGGGTGTCACTCTATTCGAGTACCGACGACTATCTGGGCAATGCGCTGACCAATCCCACCGTCCCGAGCGAATTCACATCGGTCAGGCATGGCAAGGTGCATCTGCGGAAACACGCCATCATTGGAGCGGGATCGGTGATCCTTCCCGGAGTGGTGATCGGCGAAGGCAGTGCGGTCGGTGCGCTTTCATTGGTGAACCGCATTGTGCCCGCATTTTCCATTGTCGGAGGAGTACCGGCCCGGGTAATCAAGGAGAGAAAGCGCGGCCTACTTGAACTGGAACGGCAATTCAAACGTTCGCTGGCCTTGCAGGCGGACGACGCGATAGCACAAGCCAGGATTACTACAGCCTGATTTCGCTGCACATGTGAGAGATCAGAACAAGCCTTCCTGCCTTCGCCTGATCTCCGTCCAGATCCTGCGCTTTGTTTCCTCCGTCGCGCTGCTCCACTGTGCGATTTCATCGATGGTGCGCAGGCATCCCTCGCACAGGCCGGTCTTCGGATGCATCCTGCAGACACCGATACACGGCGAAGGCGCGTCGCCTGCATCAGTGGCGGGGTCGAAGTCCATCATGCCGCCTGCCGCGCCTTCTTCTGCGCCAGCCTCATATTGAATTTCTCGGCATCGATGATCATTCGCTCATGCGTGCCTTCGGTGACCTTGTCTACGCCATCCCACGCCTCGACGCGAAATTTCACGCGGCGGCCTTCGACCTCGGTCACCTCGCCACGGATCTGCAGGGTCATGCCGGGCGGTGTCGGCGCCAGGTGAGAAAAGCTGACATGCACGCCGAGGCTTTGTTCGCGCGGCCAATCGACATAGCGCATGATGCCCTTGGTGCAAGCCAGCTCCATCATGCCGACCATGTAGCCGGTGGCGAGCACGTCCGGCATGTCGAGACAGAACTCCGTGTCGTGATACAGGCGCGGCACGGTCGAGCGCTCCGGTACGACATAAGTCCATTCGAAGGTAATGCCTGGTTTCAGCTCGGGGCTCATCGCGTCTCCGCTTACTCCGCGCGCAGCGCGACGTCGGCCAGCGGTGCGCCGGTCATTTTCAGCAGTTGCTGCGGCGTCAGATTGAACACCGCATGCGGATGGCCTGCCGCAGCCCAGACACTGTCGAACTTCATCAGATCCTCATCGACCAGCATCACCGTCTTTTCGACATGCCCAACCGGGCACACGCCGCCGATCGCGTAGCCGATCTTGGTCTTCACGAACTTCGCATCGGCGCGGCCGAGCGGGCCGACGATGGCGGCAACCTTGTTTTCATCGACACGGTTCGCGCCGCTGGCGACCACCATCACCGCCGCGTCGTCGGACAGACGGCGGAACACGATGGATTTCGCGATTTCGGCTACGCTGCAGCCGAGACCGGCGGCGGCTTCGGCCGACGTCTTGCCGGTTTCCGGCAGCATCACCACCGGTTTTTCATGGCCGAGCGCCACAAGCAGGTCGGCCACGCGCTGCGCGGTATCGGGAAGCTTTGTCTGGGTATTGTCGAGCATGCTTTTTTACTTATCCGGTTGACAGGATGGATGCGACACGGCGACGCAGTTCCGGCAGCACATCGCGCCCGAACCAGTCGTTGGTTTTCCACCACGACTGGTTGCGCGGGCTCGGATGCGGCAGCGGAAAATACTGCGGCAGATAATCCTTGTAAGCAGCGACCGTCGCGGTCAATGTCGCCTTGCAATTGTCGCGCAAATAGAATTCCTGCGCATACCGGCCGATCAGCAGCGTGAGTTGCACTTCCGGCATTGCGGCGAGCAGCGGCACATGCCATGCGGGCGCGCATTCGGGGCGCGGCGGCAGGTCGCCGCTCTTGCCCTTGCCCGGATAGCAAAACGCAGTCGGCACGATGGCGACCTGCTCCGGATCGTAGAACACCTCGCGCGATATGTTCAGCCAGTCGCGCAGGCGGTCGCCGGACGGATCGTTCCACGGGATGCCGGTATCGTGCACCTTGCGGCCCGGTGCCTGACCGACGATCAGCAGCCGCGCGTGCGAACCGGCCTGTACCACCGGGCGTGGCCCGTGCGGCAAATGCGACTCGCACAGACGGCAGGCGCGGATTTCGGTCAACAGAATTGGAAGCCTGGTGCTGCGCATGCTTGTTCTACAACCACTTGCTTGTCATTTCGAACGCAGTGAGAAATCTCAAACTCCATCGCACGTGCGGACGGAGAAGATTACTCGTCGCTGCGCTCCTCGGAATGACAATGTTTAGGCAGCGCGCTTCGCCGCGATCGCATTGCCCGCGCGGCTGACCGCCTTGCGGCCGAGGTGCTGCGAAATGAACTGGCCGGCATCCACTACCTGATCGAGGTCGATACCGGTCTCGATGCCGAGTCCGTTCATCATGTACAACACGT
>JAEZVM010000176.1 GCA_023420795.1 Pseudomonadota bacterium | reverse complement strand
GCCGCGTTGAAGGTCGATGGCGTGCAGCAGGTTTACGACAACATGCGGGTACGCAATCAGGCATCCGGCCAGTAGTGCCTTCCATCGCATAGTATCCAAGCCATAACAGGCAGATCAACCGACGCCCCGGAGATAGGGGGCCGGCTGATCTGCTTGCTTGCGCCTGCGATTTAGAGTGCTGGCTCGATTTAGCTTCGAGCCGGGACCGGCCTCATATATTATTCTCTTGCTTTCTACTAACTAGACAGCGCCCACTGCTGCCTTTTTTACCACAGGAGGAAACATGTCCCTTTCCATCAATTCCAATCTCGGCGATCTGCTCGACAACGCAGATAGCAAGGCCATTCTCGAAAAGCACCTGCCCGGCATCTCCACCCATCCCCAGATCGGCATGGGTCGCGGCTTCCCGCTGAAGATGGTGGCCGGCTTCTCCGGCGGCCTGATCACGCCCGAGGCTCTCGAGAAGGTCGATGCCGACCTGAAGACGCTGAGCTAAGCTGCTTGCTCTTGCAAAATCGGGGGCGGATCCGAGGCATCGGATCCGCCCCCGGCTGTTTTGTGAGTCACCTTCTTTCAATGCCGCAGCACTTAAGAAGTTTTTAAGATTTATTGAATGAAGTTTTAAGAATCCCTCCATCCCGCCTCCATTAATCTCCTGCTCCAAGCTCGGCCCTTGCTGAGTCATTCGATTTTCACAACAGGAGAACAGATGGATCACTTGAAAGCTTTCGAGCAAGGCGGCGCGCTGCCGCAACAGCCACGCTTCAACATCTACGCAATCATCCACAAGGCCCTCAGGCTGTTCATGGCGGACACGATGACCGCGGTCGGCAGCATGGACTGCAACGATGCAGCGGGCACCGCAAAGGTGCTCGGGCAGGTGCGCGAGCTGGCAACGATATGCCGCGGCCATTTTCTGCATGAAAACCAATTCGTTCATGCCGCGATGGAAGTGCGCCGTCCGGGATCGACAACGCAGGTTGCCGCGGAGCATGAGCAGCACGCGTGGGCCCTCAGCCGACTGGAAGAAATGGCGGACGTGGTGGACAACGCGCAAGGAAAGGCGCGCCATGCCGCCGCCGACGCACTCTATCGCTATCTCGCGCTCTTCGTCGCCGAGAATTTCGTGCACATGAATGTCGAGGAAACCGCGAATAACGAGGTGTTGTGGGCGACGCATACCGACGCGGAACTGATCGGCATCGAGCAGGCGATCGTTGCGTCGATCCCTCCGGAAGAGTCGATGACGATCATGCGCTGGATGATGCCGGCAATGCATGCAGGCGAACGTGCGGAAATGCTGAACGGCATGCGCCGGAATGCCCCCGTGCCGGTATTCGACGGCGTTCTGGGTTTGGCAAAGGCACATTTGCCCATGCCTGAATGGAGCAAGCTGATGACGGCGCTGGATGTCGAGATGCCGGAGCCGGCAGCGGCGTGAGAAATATTTCAGTTGGAACGGAGCTGCACCGGGCGGTCCACGCACAGGCGGAATCGCCCGCGCCCGGTTTTCTCGATGCGCACCGGCGCAGCGCGTTCCAGCAATCGCTTGCTGAGCAGAATGAGGCGCGCTTCGAGGTTGTCGCTTACATCCGGCAGGCGCACGCGCGGGTCGAGCCGCAGTTCGCGGTTGGTGAACTCGACGCGCTTCCTGTCCGCAAAATCATTTAACAGCGTCCAGAAGATCGAGCCCGCGACACCCTTGATCAGGTAGTCGTCACCAAGGAAGACCGAGCCGTTCTCCGGATAGTGACGCACCACCAGCGGCGCCCCGGACGGCTGCCGAAGCGCTGTTGAATCGGGCTGCGTTTCTTCATGTACTTCGACGGCATTCTGTAACGTGTGAATCCCAAGGCCGAGCTGTGCGGCAAGGCAGGCCAGCGCATCTTCGTCGTCATAGGTAAAGCGCAGGTCCTGCGGGCTTTCCACGTACAGCACGCCGAGCAGGCGCTGGGCCGCCATGACCGGCACCGCAAGCTGGCTGCGTGATTCGGGCAGGCCCGGCAGCGGTATTTCCGTTTCCAGACCGTCCGCCCACGCACTGTCCTGCGCGCTCTGCCGCACCGCGCGGCCATACGCATATTCGGCGTTCATGTGGCCGACGCGAATCGGTGTGCGTTCGCGCGCCGCGACGCCGATCACGCCGTGCCCGACCGGGATTTCGGAACCGATGCCCGATTCCTCGTAACCGCGACTGGCCACCGTGTACAGGCGCTCGCCGGGCGCATCGGCCATCAGCACCATCGTGTGTCCGATGCTGAAATGCTGCTGCAGGCAGGCCAGCGTTTCGGCCAGCAGCGATTCAAGGTCGGTACAGCGGGACATGCGTTCCTGGCAGGCGCGCAATGCCGCCAGCAGGTTGCGCCGCGCCGGTGGTGCAGGCGGAGCCGCACCAGGCACGATCTCGATCGCATGCACCCGATAAATATCCGCGCCGAGCAGGCGGAACACGCCCGCCATGCCGGAATGCGATGCGATTCCCGCCAGTTTCGCCTTCATGCTCTCGAACAGCGGGCCGGCGGTTTCGGTGCGCAGGTACTCCAGAGACAGCCGATACTGCGCCATCGTCGAAGGGTTCGTCATGCACAGCGACGCGCGCGGATTCGCCATGATGTTCTGCCGCGTCTTGTTGAAGAACTGGTAGGACAGCGCGACATGTCCGTTATCGACGAACTGCACCTGCGACAGATACGCGACGTTCGGCGTGCCGTCGATCGAAGCGGTTGCCATGGTGGCGGGAATCACGCCCTCGAAGCACTCGCGGATCGCATCGAGCTGGATCGTCATGGGCTCACCTTCAGGCGAGCGCCAGCATTCGGCCCCGGCGTCTGCGAAAACACTTCCGACGGACTGAAGCTGATGCGCACCACATCATTCGCCGGATAGGTAAACAGCGTCTCGATGAGCGGCTCGCCAAATCCCAGTGGCGCGACTTCCTGCGCGAAGGCCTTGCGGTAGGCGGCGAGGATTTCCATGTCGCCTTCTTCCAGCGAGCCGATCACTGCCGACTTGCCTTTCATCTGGAAGGTGCGGTGCGTCGTCGGCTGGCTGAATACCACCGCGATTGCGCCCTTATCACGAACGCATTCCAGCACCGGCGCTCCCTGACTGGCCGATACGAAGATGCTTACACGCTCGCGGTCCGCCGAAACGCGGCAGCCGGCGGCGCGCACCAGGCAAGGGCGCAACTGCTGGTCGCACGCACCGATAGTGATCGACACCGCATCTTGCGCAAAAGCGGCAAGCGCCTCATCAATGGGAGTCTTGGCAGTGCTGCCCATTTATTCGGAAATGAATATGGAATGCGAAGCCGGCATTTGTCAGGACTCCCGGAGCCTCGAGATTGGGGAATGATGGCTGGATGGACGATTGCCGATTCAACCTGAAACTCGCAATCGATCTGGCTGCGAATGTAGCATAACTTGCAACTGTTTTGCGTGCGGTGGCGTGGAGGAATGCAGACCACATGACCAGTCGCAGAATCTCGCTCTTTGCCTCGTCATGTCGCTTAGCGCAGCGTAGCCGGCAGGGCAGGCATGATGCACTTGTATAGTGCAACGAGATGAGAGGGCAGTGGCACGAGACGCGTTCAGTATGTTCGTTGAATGTCTCGTGTGCTCAGTCGGCTGTCAGGCGCTTGCCCAGCGACCTGAGCAGATTCGCTCCATCGCCCTTCCACGCGCTGCCGTGCATGCAGGCGAGCGTGGCGGGCGACTCGTTCGCCAGCTTTTCGATCAATGCCGGGGCGTGTGTCGAGTGTGAAAAATAATCCATCGCATGCCGGAAGGCTTCACTCGGCTCCAGGATGTCGGCTTCAGTGAGCGCCTGTTCGCCCGTTCCCGGCTGCGTGAACAGGTCGCCGCACAGCAGGGTTGCGGTGCTGCTCTCCATCAGGTAGCCGGTTTCCCATCCATGCGGAAGATGCGGAGCATCAAGCCACTTGACGCGATGCCTGCCCAGTTCCACGATTTCGCCATCCGCCAGGGCGCGCGCTTCGCGCTCGGCCATGTCATTGACCGATACCATCGCGGCAACACGGCTGCAGAGCGGCACGGCATGCGGCGCCAGCGCCAGCCATTCGTTAAGCGATCCGCATTCGTCGGCTTCGTAATGGGAAAAACCGATGTGCCGGAGACTGTGGACGGGGAGAATGCTCTCGACTGCCTCCCGCACCAGCGGAAACAGCTTGCGCGGTCCGGTATGAAACAGCAGCGGAGCATCATCTGCAATCAGGTATTGATTGAACGAAAAGCCGCCGGCGATATTGACAGGGGTATTGATACGGAAAATGTTGTCCGCAATTTCCTGCACATTGGTGCCGGAATGGATATTGGTCACTGCCATGACGAGCCCATCCATGAAAAATGGCAAATGCCTGCCAGGCAAAAGGAAGCGCAGGCCGGCGATTCGCCCATGTTCTTCCTGGCTGGAGCGCGCGGCTTGAGGCACCACAAACGCCATGGAAGAACGGGCAGGGCGCGGAAGAAGCGTGAAACCGTGCGGTGCCTGGTACCCGTTCATCCGGAATCAAGGCGCCCTCGAATTAAAAAAATGAATCGCTCATTAAATTTTTTCGATCGGCGTCCGTTACCTGCTTCAGGCGGCTGCTGCCGCACAACGACGAATGAAGGAGAAGGGGAATGAGCGCTGTCATGGACACTCATGCGGCATTGCCGGGCGGGCAACGCAATCCGCTGCAATCCCCAGCGTCTTTCAGTTCCATGCTGGAGAGCCTCTCTTTCGGCCTGCACAACACCGTCAGCCTCAATAAAGTCCTGAGCGACATGCTCGCGCCGGCAGCGGACATGCCGCATGCGCATGACGACGATTTGCCGCTGGTTCGCGCCGAACTGCGCGCAGCCGAGCGCCGCATTCACGAACTGGAGGCCGAGCTGGCGCGCATGCGTGAACTCGTGTGCGAAGACCAGCTGACCGGCAGCCTGAACCGCCGCGGGCTTTCCTCCGTGCTGGAACATACGCTCGCCCGCGCCGGGCGCAACGGGGAGCCGGTGAGCATTGCACTGCTCGACATGGACAACTTCAAGAAGCTGAACGACACGCACGGCCACGCCGCAGGCGATGCGGCGCTGGTGCATCTGGTGCGCACCGCGAGAAGCACCCTGCGCGAGATGGACGTCATCGGCCGCTTCGGCGGCGAGGAATTCCTGATCGTGCTGCCGGATACCCGGCTGGAAGACGCGATGCATGCAATCACGCGCCTGCAAACCGCATTGCTTCAGCAGGTCCTGACCCATTGCGGCGAGTGCGTGCCGCTGACCTTTAGCGCCGGTGTGACCTCATGCCGCGCCGGCGACGATCAGGCCGCCGTGGTGCTGCGCGCCGACAAGGCGCTTTATGAAGCCAAGAACGCCGGGAAAAACCGCGTCGTCAGCGCCGGTTGAGGCCGGCTTGCCTCTTTCGTGGCAGAGCAGGGCGGAGACATTGCGCTCTCGCCCAATATAACTATCCCTCTTTGCTGTCCCTTGAATCAATATCTGCCAGCGACTCCTGCCCGCGTTCGGTCAGCTCGAATCCGTCCGTTGCTGGCTTCGGTGCGATCAGTCCTTTTCTGCTCAGGAAGGTTGCGACGTCCGCATCGATGGCCGCCGGTGCCGTAGCCACCACTGCGGCGTTCGCCACTGCCCGAAGTCCATCGATACAGCGTTTCACAAACAGCGTCTGCTGCCCTTTTTCGGTGAGCGAAAGCGTGCCATCCCTGCTGCTCGCAACATACTTGAGGCCGATGAGCCGCTTGGCATTGCGAGAAACGCAGGCGCTTGGCCGCGCGCCTTTCTTCGCCTGCCGGATCTGGGCCAGCGCGTCAAATTCATCCCTCGTCAAACTGTCGTTCATGTCGTTTTCCTGATAGTCGGTAACTCAGTCTTGAAGCCTGCGATGCGCCCAACGCCGCTTATTTCTTGCGTTTGCCCGGTTGCCTGGGTTTCGGCGGCAATTGCGGGCGCGACTGGCTGAATTGCCCGAATAATGTTTTTGCGTCCTGCACCGCACGTTCCTGCGTGCGCATTCCCGGAATGTCGTCGTGCAGCGTAAAGAAGTCCGCTGCCTGCGCCCGCATCACATGCTTGATCGCAGCATCGTCGCTCATGTCGAACATCTCGGTCA
>JAEZVM010000119.1 GCA_023420795.1 Pseudomonadota bacterium | reverse complement strand
AGGTCGCGCTGAACGACGCGATCATGATCGTCGCGTTCGCGCCGCTGGTTGCACTGCTGCTCGGACTGTCTTCCATCACGGTACCGTGGAACACACTGATCACTTCCGTCGGCCTGTATATCGTCGTCCCGGTGATACTGGCGCAATGGATACGCAAATCGATGCTGTCGAAAGGCGCAGCCAATCTGGAGCGTGCAGTGTCGAAGCTCGGGCC
Source organism: Pseudomonadota bacterium (assembly GCA_023420795.1). GTDB lineage: Bacteria > Pseudomonadota > Gammaproteobacteria > Burkholderiales > Burkholderiaceae_D > Noviherbaspirillum. Next base: position 6,853 of record JAEZVM010000119.1, on the reverse strand, counting down.
ATATTCGATCGCGGCCCTGCTGCTGACGCTGGTCCTGCTGTTTGCCTTCCAGGGCGACGCGATCGTTGAGTAGCCGCTGGTGATCGCCCTGCTCGCGGTGCCGATCCTGATCCAGGTGTTTTTCAATTCCGGGCTTGCCTATCTGCTGAACCGACGGCTTGGCGTGGCGCACTGCGTTGCCGGGCCTTCCTGCCTGATCGGTGCGTCCAATTTCTTCGAGCTTGCGGTTGCTACGGCAATCAGCCTGTTCGGACTGCAGTCGGGAGCCGCGCTGGCCACTATTGTCGGCGTCCTGATCGAGGTGCCGGTGATGCTATTGGTCGTCGGCATCGTGAACCGGTCGCGGCAGTGGTACGACACCAGATTGCATGACTGATCCCGGATGCCCGCGGGGCAGTCTTCAATAGTCTATGCCTCAAAAGCAACAAGCCTCCGAGCGTGGAGGCTTGTTCAGAGAGTTGAGGCAGGGGATCAGGCTTGCGTTTGACGCTTCCTCTTACGGGACAGCGCCAGACCGGTCAGACCAAGGCCGAGCAACGCAATGCTCCCGGGTTCCGGAACTTCGCCCGGATCGGACGGATTGCTGGCGCGGTCCACGCCATCCAGCCAGACGCTCCAGGACGTACCCATGTTGCAATGATTTGCTGGCTGACACCACTGGTTCAATGCGAGAGGCGTATCGTTGTCGTAAGCAAAACCATCGGCAATGTTGCTGCCCTTCGCGAAGTTGTTATACGTGGCGACAGTAAAGTAATAGGTTCCGGCCGCAAGCGATGCAATGGTAAAACCAGAGTCATAGCGCGTTTGTGTGGCAGGGTTGACGCTCGCGTTGTCGTCATCTTCGTCGATCAGCTGGCCCGTTGCTGCGTTCCAGAGAGCGGTGATCGGGTCAAAGTTGATGCCGTTCTTGTAGGAATCGGTCCACACACGCACGTTGGTTGCTGCGGAGTTGAGCGTGAACGTCGTTGTGATGACGTCGTTATGGTTGGCAATGTTGCCGGTGAAGTTAATAGTAGCGGCACTGGCAGTCGTGGAAACCGCAGCAAGAGCAGCCAGTAGTACTTTATTGAAGCTCAAGATATTTCCCCTTATAAATTAATTGATGCGGGGAGCAGTAGAGCAACAATCAGGCCATAAACGGACTATCGTTTTAGATCAACCACTTGGCTGGAGCTTTGGCATTCCGGCGAGCACGGATGTAAAAAATCCTGACAGCAGTCAAGGGCTTGAGGTACTACGCAAGCACTACCTGATTCTTCCCACCAGTCTTTGCGCGGTACAAGGCGGCATCGGCGCGGCTGAAGGTCGCGTCGACGGTTTCGCCTGCATGAAATGCCGCGACACCGATTGACGTCGATAGCACAATGCCGGCGGCGATCTCGTCCCAGTCGTGGCTTGCCACCGCCTTGCAAATCCTCTGGAGCGGTGCGATGGCGGCATCGGCATTCACATCGCGCAGCAGAATCACGAATTCATCGCCGCCATAACGGGCAAGATAATCAGTCGCGCGCATCTCTCTTTGCACCAGCCGGGCGAATTTTCTGATGACCTCGTCCCCGGTCGTGTGGCCGAACCTGTCGTTCACCGCCTTGAATCCGTCGAGATCGAGAACCGCGATGCAGAACGGCCGCCGGTTGCGTTCGGATAATTGCCGTTCCATTTCCAGCTTGCTGTTGAGATCGCGGCGGTTGCCCACGCCGGTCAGCTCGTCATTGACCGACAGTTCATGCAGGCGCTGCATCGCCTGCTCCAGCTCCGCCGTGCGTTGCGCGACGAGCTGTTCAAGTTTGTTACGGTATTGCACAAGCTCCTGTTCGGCCAGATGGCGAGCGGTGATGTCGCGCACGACCGCCACCAGCAGCAGCCGGCCCTGCATCCTGAATGCGGCGAGAGAGGCTTCCACCAATATGATTTCGCCATTGCGCTTGCGGAAACGCGTCGTCAGCGAAATCCTGGCATTCTCGTCCTGCTTCAAAGCCTCAATCGCCGCCTTGCGATCGCCCGGCTCTACCCACAGGTCGATGCTGGCAGCCGGTCGGCCAAGAACCTCTTCCCGGCGATAACCGATCATGTTTTCAAAGCCGGGGTTCGCGTCGAGGAAGGTGCCGGTCTCCAGATCGGAAAAGGTTGCGTAGTCGGGCGTCGCATGAAAAATGCGACGGTACTTCTCCAGTTCTTCGCTGGCGGAGCAGCAGACGTCGTTATGGAGCGCGCACATGGCTTTTGCGGGCTCGTTACCTGACGAGCTGCCCGTAGCGGTTGATGATGGTGAGCTCCACGAACTTGCCGCCAACACGATTGTTTTCCGAAAAATGCAGCGGCAGGCCGCCCGGATCATAGGCGTTCAGAGCAGCGAGAGACGCAAGCACTTTCTGCGGCGTCGGGTTCTGTCCGGCGCGGCGTACTCCTTCCACCAGCACCTTCGCCGCAATGAATTGTTCCAGCGAGGTGTAGTTGAATTCGGTGCCTGCGGGTGCGTGTTTTTTGATGGCGGCCTGATACTCCTTCACGACCGGAATCGTGACCAGATTCGGATTCGGCATCACCTGCGCAATGCCAATCCCGCGCGAATAGTCGGGTCCGATCAGCTTGACGATCTCCTTCGGGTTGACCACGGAGATATTGAAGAGCTGCGCGACATTGGAGACGGAGCGTACTTCCTTACTGAAGCTGGCGGTCGGCTTGTTCACCGAAATCATGATGACCGCCTGCGGATTGGCCTTACCGATCTTCTCCGCGGCAGCAGCGGTATCGCTGGTATTCTTCTCGTAAGTTGCCATCACCACCGGCTCCAGCTTGTGCTTCTTCAGCGACGCAATCACACCGTCGCGCCCGGACTCGCCGAACGGGTCGTTCTGGTACATGATGCCGATGCGGGTCATGTTCAGCGTCACGAGCTGATCGACCATGGTCTCCGCCTCGTCCCAGTAGCTGGCGCGGATATGGAAGATGTTGCGGTTGTCCGGCCCGCGCAGCGACGGCGCGCCGGTGTACGGGCCGACCATCGCGATGCCGGCATTCTCCAGCACTTTCTGCTTCAGCAATTCGCCGATATTGCCGGTGCCGGCAAATCCGATCAGCGCGACCGGCTTGTCTTTTTCGATCATTTCCCTGGTCTGCTTTACCGTTTCCGCGACGGTGTAGGCATCATCCCTGATCACGTGCCGGATCTTCGCGCCGTTCACGCCGCCCTTCGCATTGACGGAATCGAAGTACACCCTTGCGCCGAGCACCATGTCTTTGCCGGTGCTGGACAGCACGCCGGACAGCGGTGCTACCTGGCCGATGACGATCTCCTGCGCGAATGCCGCGCTGCAGACAAAACCAGAAACGGAAAAAGCCAGCGCGAGGCTGGCGGCAATGCAACGTCCGAAACTGAAACAGCTCATTCTTGTCTCCCGGTTGTTTTCATTGTTGTACTGCTTATCGTGGTTCTATTCCTTCATGTCTGCAGCCTCAATGCCGGCTTGCTGCGCATTTCGATCCTCGGCGTGTCCTGGCGCTTGGCCGTTACGCGCAGTTCCTGATAAACAGGTGTGGTAGCGCCGTCGCTCAGATCGAACGCCGCCACCGCCTGCCCGAGGCTAGAGGCGCGCTGCTGCATCGCGGCCGATGCGGCAGCGGCTTCCTCCACCAGAGCGGCATTCTGTTGCGTCATTTCATCCATCGTCGCAATCGCGCGGTTGATCTCCTCGATGCCGGTGCTTTGTTCCTGGCTGGCGGCCGTAATCTCGTTCATGATGTCCGCCACATGCCGGACCGCTGCGACGATTTCCTCCATCTGCCGGCCGGCGTCATCGACCAGCGCATTACCGCTTTCGACTTTCCTCACCGAGTCGTCGATCAGTTCCTTGATTTCCTTGGCCGCCTGCGCCGAACGCTGCGCAAGCGTGCGCACCTCGGAGGCGACGACCGCAAAACCGCGCCCCTGCTCGCCGGCGCGTGCCGCTTCCACTGCCGCGTTCAGCGCGAGGATATTGGTCTGGAACGCAATGCCGTCGATCACGCCGATGATGTCCACGATCTTGCTGGAACTGGCCTTGATGGAACTCATCGTCTCGACCACGCGGCCGACCACCTCGCCGCCCCGGGTGGCGGAGTCGGATGCAGACTTGACCAGCTGGTTCGCCTGCTGCGCGTTCTCCGCGTTGTGCTTCACAGTGGAAGTCAGTTCTTCCATCGAGGACGCGGTTTCTTCCAGAGCGCTGGCCTGAGACTCGGTGCGGGAAGACAGGTCGGCATTACCGGCGGAAATTTCATTCGATGCGGTGTCGATTTCATCTGTGCCGGCCCGAACCTGGCTGACGATCCTCGACAGGTTCTCGTCCATTTCCTTCAGCGCGAGCAACAGTTCGCTGGTCTCGTCCCCGCCCTCCACCTCGATCCGAGCGCCGAGCCTGCCTGCCGCCACGCGCTTGGCTACGCCGACCGCTTCCTGCAACGGACGTGTGATGCTGTTGGTGGTGAGGACCGACAGCGCGCCGCCGGTGGCGACGGTGACGGCGCCCATCAGGATCAGCAGCCAAGTCATGCGCTGCCCGGCGGCCTCCGACTCTTCCAGAAGCTGCTCCACGGCTTTCTGCTGCATGCCAACCAGCTTGTCGATTTCCGCGATCGCCTTCTGGTTGATCGGATCGATCTGCGAGGAGATCAGCTTGCCCGCCGATTCGTTCGCATAATCTTTCACCTTCTGGATCGCCTCCTGGAATGGGGCTTCGGTCTGTTTTTCCAGCGCAGCGATGCTGGCGACAATCGCTTTTTCTTCCGGGCTTAGTCCAAGATCAAGCAGCTTTTTCTGTGCTTCCTGAAAACGCTTGCGCTGTACCTGCGCCTTCGCTTCCTCGCGCTCCATGTCCGGCGTGCTGTACTGCAGGCCGACATTGCGCATTGCCAGGCCGCCTTCGAGGATCGCGCTGCGCATGCTATTCGCGATCACTGCCTTCGCATTCGCGTATTGCATGCCTTCCTGCTGCGTTTTGCGGCTATGTGTACTGATGAAGATGTCGGCGATCAGGACGCAGATCACCATGACCAGAATGATGCCGAAGCCGATGCCCAGCCTCGTACCGATCTTGACCGTACGCAGGTTCATGAATGTCTCCAGTTGTTGTTTTAGTTTTGGCGCGGGGCGCCTGCCGGATCTTTGCTGGCCGGTCTTTTGATGAAGGCAGTTTAGTAGAGGGAATTCCTACTTTCTATAAGGAAATACCTATTTCGAATGGAGGAAATGAACGGAAGAGAAGAAAGAAATGCATGAATTCTGGACAGAAGATTCGCTGAGGCACCGTTTTATGAAACAACAGACCGGGCTAGAACCGGTTGTGCCTCATTAACACCGTGCAGTGCTTCAGAGAGCCCCCCGGAATCGGCCTGTCGAAGGCATGGGCTACTGAATGCGTCTGTTTTTTAGACACACAAGCAATGCCATGCCGGCAGCCCCTTCAAGCAAGGAAAACGACGCTAGTAAAACTACTGTTGCACAGAAGTTACAAACAACCGTGGTCAGCGATACACCAGCACCGGTACCGTGCTGTGAGTCAGCACCTTCTGTGTTTCACTGCCCATCAGAACGCCCTTGAGACCGCGCCTGCCGTGCGAAGCCATCGCGATTAAGTCGCAGCCGCGCTCGGCGGCGGTGGCGATGATCGCTTCATACGGATGATCGGCATTCTTGAAGATCACTTCGCAGGCCACGCCGGCATCCCGCGCGGCGCTCTCGATCGACGACAGGCATTTCCGGGCGTGCGCCTCGCTGTCCTTGCGATACTGTTCGGGTGTGTCTTCCAGCATCTCCGCCTGATAGGTGAAGGTATGGAACTCCGGCACCGCATGGAAGCCGGTCACCCTGGCGCCGGTCTCCTTCGCGAACTCAATGCCTTGCCTGATGGCGGCTTCCGATGCGGCGGAACCGTCGGTAGGCAGCAGAATATGTGTGAACATTGCTCCCTCCTTTCAATGCGCTCGGGATGAAAGATGCGGCTCTTGACGCAGTAGCAGAAACACGAGCAGCCTGAGAAGGCCTTATCCGGGCGCCCTGCTCTCGCCATGCTGGATGCGCCGCTTCGCAATGCGCAGCGCGTCCGGCATCTTTTCCTGCCCTTCCAGATCCAACGCAAACGCAAGCGCGGTATCCATCGTCGATAAATGAAACAGGAACCATTGCGGCAGAAGCTCGACTGCTTCCCGCCCCAGCGCAATATCTCCCTCCATGACGCGCGGCGCGATATGGTGCAGCGCGCCCAGCACTCGCGAATGCTGTTCGCGGTGTCCCTGTATGCCGGGATAGTCAATCTCTTCCATCAGCATTTCCTCGTCCCGGAAGTCGCATTCGAATCTGGCGATCAGCGACAGGAACGCGGGGCCGAACCGATCATCCGGCGCGGTCAGCAAATCCGTCATCTCGTTGAGCAGCGCCTCGTGCGCGTCGTCCATTGACGGCACGCCAAGCGCCATGTCCTGCGACCAGTCAACCGTATGCATCAGATTTCTCCTAACGAAATACCATTACCGGAATCGTCGAGTTGGCCAGCACCTTCTGGGTTTCGCTGCCGATCAGCAACCGGCTCATCCCCTTGCGACCGTGCGACGCCATGAAGATCACATCGCAGTTCCATTTGTTGGCCGCGTTGACGATTGCCTCGTAGGGGCTGAAGGATTGTGCGACCACCGTCTCGACCGGCACATTCACCTCGCGCGCGGCGGCAGCGACCTTCTGTACATGCTGTTCCGCGATCTCGCGCATCTTTTCCTCATAGACCGAGCGTTCGTCGGTAAAAGCGGTTTCGGCCAGCGCCGAATACGGATACGGCTCGGCGACCGAAATCACGACGACTTTGCAGCCGTACTGCTGCGC
>JAEZVM010000107.1 GCA_023420795.1 Pseudomonadota bacterium | reverse complement strand
CGGGGCAGGGTGTGGGCCTGATGGATCAGGTGCTGAGCGTGGCGGAAGTGGTGGAGAAGCTGAAGGCGGAATACGTCGCGGCGAGAAAGCGCCTCGCGCTCTAATCCGATAGAAACGAAACGGGCCGAGAAGCGCGATGATGCGTTTCCCGGCCCGTTTTTATTTCATGACGCTTAACTACCGGTCTTGATCGCCCAGATGCCCGGCAGGTTGCGCCAGTAGCCGTATGCATCCATGCCATAGCCGACCACGAATTTGTTTGGCAGCGTCAGGCCGATATAGTCGGCAGTGACCGGCTTGGCCTTGCCGATATCCTTGTCGGCGAACACCGCGAGCACGACTTCCGCGGCGCCCATTTCCAGCAGTCTTTCCTTCACATGCGCGAGCGTCTCGCCTTCATCGAGGATGTCATCGAGCACGATTACGGTGCGGCCTTCGACGTTCGAGCGCGGAATCACCTTCCACTCAATCTTGCCGCCTTCATCCATGCTGCCGTAGCGGGTGACGTGCATGTAGTCGAATTCCAGCGGAAACCGCAAACGCGTGAGCAACTGGCCGCAGAACACGACTGCGCCACCCATCACGCCCAGCACCAGCGGAAAGGGCGCGCCTTCGTCATTGTCGAAGCGATCGTTGAGCTGCTGCGCAACCTTGTCCACCGCCTGCTGCACCGCATCGGCGTCGAACACAAGTTCTGCGTCATTCAGCAGGGAGCGGGCTTTGTCGCGGTGGAATTCGGAATCGTTGTAAGGCATGGTGCCGGACCTCAAAGCAAAAAGAAGAAAAACTTGAACGGGCGAGACGATAACACGGCAGGCGGCCGGGGCGCGAGCGGTATGCGATCATCGTAACGCAGGAAGGGCCGCCTCAAGCGAAGCGATTGAGAGTAGCGGTTTGCAAGTGTCGTAATACAACAGGCGCTTTTTCCATGAAGGAAGCGCGCAGGCAAAAATAGATGCCGGATGGGGAATTTTCATCGCTGCACCGGTTCAAAGAATATTGCACACCTACTAAGGGAATGCGATGAAAACCACATTGAAGGATCATCAAGTCAAGACCAAGCGGCCGGTGAAGGACGGCGCAACGCCGCGCATGCCGCATGAGCGCGATGAGTCCGACGACAGCCAGGAAAGCGTGGTGCGTGACGATATCAAACAGGCATATGCTGACCTGGACGAAGGGCAGGTCGATACCGACCTGAGAAACATCGGCGGCGTCGATGAGGTGGTCAATGAGCGGCCCGGCAAGTCACCGGATAAGTTCCTGAAGAAATCGTTTTGATGATGCGCTTCCCAAGCCCTGTCACTTGAGGGAGCGAAGCGAAGAGGAATCTCGTTCGTATATGCAGGGAACCTGGAGCGAGATCCCTCGCGTTCGCTCGGGATGACAGCCAGGCGTGGTGAATGACGGGCCGGTCAAAGCGGCTGCGGCCCGCATCGCGTTCATTTACTCGTATTTGCGCGCGTCCTCGATCACCTTGCCGTCGTTCGGCAAGCTACCGCGAGCAACCAGCTTGACCTCGCCGCGCAGCTTGGTGACGTCGCGGATGGTATCGACGATTGCCGTGGTGTCGAGCGCAGACGGGTTGTCCACTTCGCAGTGCAGGGTCATCGTGTCGTTGGCCATCTCACCGGTCACCACCAGACGTGCCTTCACAATCTGCGGATAGCGCTTGGCAACTTCCGCCACCTGTGACGGATGTACGAACATTGCGCGCACCTTCGTAGTCTGGTCGGCGCGGCCCATCCAGCCCTTGATGCGCACATTGGTACGTCCGCATGGGGAAATTCCCGGCATCACTGCCGACATGTCGCCGGTGCCGAAGCGGATCAGCGGATAGTCGGGATTAAATGAGGTGACGACCACTTCACCGACTTCACCTTCCGTCACCGGATCGCCGGTGCCCGGCCGCACGATTTCCAGGATCAGGTCTTCATCCATCACCATGCCCGGATTCACCTGGCCGTCGGTTTGCGTCTCGTAGGCGATGTTACCGATGTCGGCCGAGCCGTACATCTGCAGCACGGTCTTGACACCGTTGTCCTGCAGCCATTTGCGTAGCGACGGCGGCAAGGCTTCCGCACCGACCAGCGCGCGCTGCACGCTGCTGATGTCGGCGCCCATTTCCTGCGCCTTTTCGATGATGATCTTCAGGAAGGACGGCGTGCCGACATAGGCGTCGGGCTTCAGCTCGGTCATCGCCTGCACCTGCATCTCGGTCTGGCCGATGCCGGCCGGGATCACCGCGCATCCCAGACGCGCAGCACCGCCTTCGGCCATGAAAGCCGCCGGCGTGAAGTGATAGGTGAAGCAGTTCTGCACGATGTGACCCGCACGTAGGCCGAGCGCCGACATCGGCCGGCCGAAGCGCCACCAGTCCTGCCCCTGACCTTCCGGATCGAAGATCGGGCCGGGCGACATGAACAGATGGCGCAACTGGCGCGCCGGCGTCGTGGTCAGGCCGCCGAAAGGCGCTTCTTGCTGCTGCAGGTCTTTCAGGTCCGACTTCCGGGTGACCGGCAATTGCGCCAGCGCCGCGCGCGATGTGATGTCGGCCGCATTCACGCCTTTCAGGATGCGCCCCCAGCCGGGTGCGGCCTGCGCTCGTGCGACCAGTTGCGGCAAGCGTGCCATCAGGTCGCGCTCGCGCTGTTGCGGATCTCGGGTTTCCAGGGAGTCGAGAAAGTCGGTCATAAGATGCCTGCGTGGTTGGTTGCGGGTACAGTGCGCCCTGCGCACCGCATGTCGCCTAATAGTTTGGAAGGTGCGCGGATGCGCACCAAAGTCAGTGGGATTACGCCAGCCAGCGCTTGCGGCGGCGGTAGAACTTCATGTCGCGGAAGCTCTTGCGCCCAGCGCCGGATACGCCTAGGTAGAACTCTTTGACGTCCTCGTTGCTTGCCAGGTCCTGCGCATGGCCTTCCATCACGACGCGGCCGTTTTCCAGGATATAGCCGAAATCGGCATAGCGCAGCGCCACCATGGTGTTCTGCTCTGCGACTAGGAAGGACACGTTTTCCTTGCTGTTCAGGTCTTTCACGATCTCGAAGATTTCCTCGACGATCTGCGGCGCCAGGCCCATCGACGGCTCGTCCAGCAGGATCATCGACGGCTTGGCCATCAGCGAGCGGCCGATCGCGCACATCTGCTGTTCGCCGCCGGAGGTATAGCCGGCCTGCGACATGCGGCGCTGCTTGAGGCGCGGGAAATAGTGGTACACCATCTCCAGCTGTTCCTTCAGCTGCGCGCGCGACAGGCTGCGGGTATAGGCGCCGGTCAGGAGGTTTTCTTCAATGGTCAGGTGGCCGAAGCAGTGACGGCCTTCCATCACCTGCGACAAACCGCGCTTGACCAGTTCGTTCGGCGTCAGCTGATCGACGCGCTCGTTCTTGAATTCGACGCTGCCCTTGGTGACGTCGCCGCGCTCGCCGCGCAACAGCGTCGAGATCGCTTTCATCGTGGTCGATTTGCCGGCGCCGTTCGCGCCCAGCAATGCGACGATCTTGCCCTGCGGGACTTGCAATGAAACGCCCTTCAACACCAGGATCACGTGATCGTAGATGACCTCGATGTTGTTGACGGACAGGTAGGGTACAGCAGCAGCGGTGGCTGCGGCGGGCATTGCGATAGTGCTCATGTCTTTGTCGGGGGCGAGGGGTTGTCGATCTCCTTCCCCCATGCGGGGGAAGGAGTCTTCAGCGGAAAAAGATCAGGCAATCAGCTTGCGCAAGCCGGCGTGATCTTCTTTTCCGCTGCGTACTTCGCGGACGATTCGTCCACCAGCTTGCGGACGAGCGCCTTGTCGCCGCTCACCCAGTTCGCGGTGATCGGAATCCACTTGGTGCCGTTCCATTGCTGCACCTTCACCGCGCCGGAACCCTCATGGTCTTCGCAGCTGGTCTTGACCGGCGGGAACATGCCGAGCGCGCCGAGCGTCTTCTGGCGGGCTTCATCCACGCTCAGGTTCTCGAAGCCCCAGCGCACCTGTTCGCCGGTCATGACCTTGCCCTTGCCGTACTTTTCCTGCGCCTTGCGGATTGCCTCGGTCCACAGGATCGCAGCGGTCACACCGCGCATGTGGTACACGGAACCGACGCGGGTCTTGTCGTCGAGGTTGCCCTTGCCCGGCTCATAGACCTTCTTGCGGATTTCGTCGAGCACCGGATAGTTGCCCGGGGTGTTGAAGGTCATCGTGGTGTAACCCTTGGCGGCATCTCCAGCCGGGATCACGTCCTCTTCCGAACCTGCCCACCAGACGCCGAGAATTTTCTCGCGCGGGAAGCCGTTACGCTGCGCGGTCTTGATCGCCACGGCGTTCATCACGCCCCAGCCCCACAGGATCACGTAGTCCGGCTTGGCCTGGCGGATCTGCAGCCACTGCGACTGCTGCTCGTTGCCCGGGTGCGCAACCGGAATCTTGATCAGCTCGAAGCCGTATTTCTGCGCCTGTGCGTCGAAGACCGGGAACGGTTCCTTGCCGAACGCGGAATCGTGGTAGAGCTGCACGATCTTCTTGCCTTTGAGCTTCTCGGCGCCGCCTTCCTTGCTGCCGAGGTAGGCGATCATTGCGGCTGCCTGGCTCCAGTAGCTGGAGATCAGCGGGAAGACATACGGGAACACCTTGCCGTTGGCGGCGTCGGAGCGACCGTAGCCGAGCGTGGTCATCGGGATCTTGTCGGTAGCGACGCGGTCCAGGATGCCATAAGCGATGCCGGTGGACAGCGGTTCGACCAGAGCGGCACCGCCGTTCTTGGACTTCAGGCGCTCATAGCATTCCACGCCGCGCGATGCGTTGTATTCGGTTTCGCACTCTTCCCACTTGATCTTCACGCCGTTGATGCCGCCGTTGGCGTTGACCAGATTGAAGTAGTCGATCGCGCCGCCGTAGAAGCCGGAGCCGCCGGCAGCATACGGGCCGACGCGATAGGACGGGATCGGGATGTACTGTTCCTGTGCTGCTGCGACGCTGAATGCGCCAGCCAGAGCGGTGCCGAGCAGGACTGATTTGATCAACTTCATGATGCTCCTCCTTGTTATAAGACTGCAAAAACAACTACTACAAGTTAATGCGGGAAAGGCCACAACCGCAGTTTCTCCTTCGCGATCTGCCACAAACGCGCCAGGCCGTGCGGCTCGACGATCAGGAAGAAAATGATCAGCGCGCCGAACACCATCAGTTCCAGGTTCGATGCGATCGCGGTCGGCAGGGACAACGTATGCGCGATGATGTTCAGGAGAATCGGCAGCAGGATGATGAAGGCAGAGCCGAAGAACGCGCCGATGATCGAGCCGACGCCGCCGATGATGATCATGAACAGGATGCGGAACGACAGGTCCAGGCTGTACGCTTCCGGTTCCACCGTGCCGAGGTAGGCGTACGCATACAGCGCGCCGGCAACGCCGCAGTAGAACGAACTGACCGCGAACGCCAGAAGCTTGGTGCGCATCAGGCGGAATCCGATCACCTCGGCCGCCACGTCCATGTCGCGCACCGCCATCCACGAGCGGCCGATATTCGAGCGCACCATGTTCTTCACCATCAGCGCCATCACGCAGACGATGGCCAGCGTCAGCAGGTACTTGCTGGCCGGGGTGTCGAAGTGGTAGCCGAAGATGACGATCTGCTGCGCGGTGATCACGCCCGACGAGCTGTAGTTGGTGAACCAGCCGATCTTGGTCAGGCACCAGACGACGAAGAACTGCGTCGCCAGCGTTGCCGCAGCCAGGTAGAAGCCGCGGATGCGCATCGACGGCAGGCCGAACGCGATGCCGACGAGCGCGGCGCACAGTCCGCCGAGAGCGAAGGCGACCAGCACCGGAATGCCGGGAATGCGCAACATGAAGTTGTACGACGCGAATGCGCCGACCGCCATGAAGGCCGCCGTGCCGAGCGACAGCTGGCCGGCATAGCCGGTCAGGATGTTCAGGCCCAGCGCCGCCAGCGAAAAGATCAGGAACGGAATCAGAATCGCCGAGAACACATAGGGCGATGCGATGAAGGGCACCACCAGGAAGGCGAATGCCAGCAATGCATAAATGCCGATGCGGTCCTGCCGGATCGGGAAGATCTGGGCGTCGGCCTGGTAAGTCGGTTTGAATTGACCTGCTTCGCGGTAGAACATGTCGTGTTTCCTTTGTCTCTCCGGGTCGTCCTTCCCTGCTCGCGCAGGGAAGGCAAGGATGTTTTATTCGTTGTCGGTCAGATGCGCCTGATGATCTTCTCGCCGAACAGACCTTCCGGCCGCACCAGCAGGAACATCAGCGCCAGGATGTACGGGAACCAGCCTTCGATGCCACCGCCGACCATCGGGCCGATGTACACCTCGGCCAGTTTTTCCGATGCGCCGATGATCAGGCCGCCGACGATCGCTCCCGGCACCGAGGTGAAGCCGCCGAGGATCAGCACCGGCAGCGCCTTCAGCGCGACGAAGGTCAGCGCGAACTGCACGCCGTTGCGAGCGCCCCACAGCAGGCCGGCAACCAGTGCGACAAAGCCTGCGACCGCCCACACGATGCCCCAGATCTGCTGCAGCGGAATGCCGACTGCGAGTGCTGCCTGATGGTCGTCCGCCACCGCGCGCAGTGCGCGGCCGATCTTGGTCTTGGAGAAGAACAGCGCGAGCGAGGTTACCAGCACCGCGCAGATGAAGGCGGCGGTCACGTCGAACTTTGAGATCGAAATGTTGTAGTTATCCAGCAAATACATGATCGGCACGTCTTCGATGCCGATATCGAGGCGGCGCACTTCAGAGCCCCAGATCAGTTGCGCCAGGCCTTCGATGAAGAAGGTCAGGCCGATGGTCGCCATGAAGAGCGTGATCTCGTGCTGAGCAACCAGCGGCCGCAGCACGATGCGTTCGGTTGCGAGACCGAGCAGCACCATTGCCACCATCGTCAGCGGGATCGCCAGCCACAATGACACGCCGAACTTGTCCACGATGCCTGCACAGGTCAGTGCTGCGAAGAACACCATTGCGCCCTGCGCAAAGTTGAACACGCCGGAAGCCTTATAGATCAGCACGAAGCCGAGCGCCACCAGCGCATACATCACGCCGGCCAGCAGGCCGCCGATCAATACTTCGAAAAAGAAACTGATTTCCATGTTTGATTCACCCTCTGTCTGTGCCCGTCCCTTGAAGGGGACGGGTAGGGTAGAGATGGGTTTCTTTGCCCTGGTTGCCGTCGAAACCCATTTCCCACCCGGCCTCCCCTGGAAGGGGAGAGGTATCCTTTAGTGCGCTACGCCCAAGTAGGCGTTGATCACGTCCTGGTTGCTCCGCACCTCTTCCGGTGCGCCGTCACCGATCTTCTTGCCGTAGTCCAGCACGACAACGCGGTCGGAGATGTCCATCACCACGCCCATGTCATGCTCGATCAGCACGATGGTGGTGCCGAACTGGTCGTTGACGTCGAGGATGAAGCGGCACATGTCCTGCTTCTCTTCCACGTTCATGCCGGCCATCGGTTCGTCGAGCAGCAGGATTTCCGGTTCGGCAGCAAGCGCGCGGCCCAGCTCAACGCGCTTCTGCAAACCGTACGGCAGGCGGCTGACTGGAGTCTTACGGATGTGCTGGATCTCGAGGAAGTCGATGATCTCTTCGACCTTCTTGCGATGCGCGATTTCTTCCTTCTGCGCCGGACCCCAGTACAGCGCCTGCAGCAGGAAGCTGGTCTGCATCTTTAGGTTGCGGCCGGTCATGATGTTGTCGAGCACCGACATGCCCTTGAACAGCGCGATGTTCTGGAAAGTGCGCGCGATGCCGCTCTTCGCTGCTGCATAGGTATCCATGTCCTTGCGCGGCTTGCCGCGATAGACGATCTGGCCCTGCTGCGGACGATAGACACCGTTGATCACATTGAGCATCGAGCTCTTGCCGGCGCCGTTCGGGCCGATGATCGAGCGGATCTCGTGCTCGCGCACATCGAAGGAAATGTCGGTCAGCGCCTTCACGCCGCCGAAGGAAAGCGAAATGTTCTGCAGATCCAGAATCACGTCGCCGATCTTGCGATTTTCATTCATCTCATGCCGCCTTCTTCAATGGTGCGCCATAGGTCTTCACATCGACGATACGCAGGTCCGCCGAAACCATGCCTTTGCGGCCGTCCTCGAACTTGACTTGCGTTTCGATGTACTGCGAGGTCTTGCCCGCGTACAGCGCGTCGATCAGCACTGCATATTTTTCCGCAATGAAGCGGCGGCGCACCTTGCGGGTACGGGTCAGCTCGTCGTCGTCCGGGTCGAGTTCCTTGTGCAGCACGAGGAAGCGATGCACCTGTGTGCCGGACATCAGCGCTTCGGTGGACAGGTCGGCATTAACCTTCTCCACGCATTCGGCGATCAGGTCGTAGGTCTCACGCTTGCCAGCCAGGTCGGTATAGCCCGCGTAGGCGATGCCGCGCCGCTCGGCCCAGTTGCCGACGGCTTCCATGTCGATGTTGATGAAGGCGCACACCATGTCGCGCTGGTTGCCGAACGCGACCGCTTCCTTGATGAAGGGGAAGAACTTCAGCTTGTTCTCGATGTAGTTCGGCGCGAACATCTCGCCGCTGTTCATCTTGCCGACGTCGGCCGCGCGGTCGATGATCTTCAGGTGACCTTCCTCGTCGAAGATGCCGGCGTCGCCGGTGTGGAAGTAGCCTTTCTCGTCGATGACTTCGGCGGTTGCGTCAGGCCTCTTGTAGTATTCCTTCAGCATCGCGGCAGACTTCACCAGCACCTCGCCGTTGTCGGCCAGCTTCACTTCGACGCCCGGTGCGGGCAGGCCGACACTGTCGAACTTGATGTTGCCGTCCGGTTGCAGGCACACATACGCGCAGGTTTCGGTCGCGCCGTACAGCTGCTTCAGGTTCACGCCGATCGAGCGATAGAAGCGGAACAGGTCCGGACCGATCGCTGCGCCCGCGGTGTAGGCCACGCGCACGCGCGACAGGCCGAGCACGTTCTTCAGCGGGCCATAGACGAAGAAATTGCCGAGCGCATAGCTGAGGCGGTCCATCATGCCGACCGGCTTGCCGTCGAGGATGTCGGACCCGACGCGGCGCGCGACGTCCATATAGTGGTGGAACATCTTGCGCTTGATCGCGCCCGCATCCTCCATGCGGATCATCACCGTGGTCAGCATGTTTTCGAACACGCGCGGCGGAGCGAAGTAGTAGGTCGGCCCGATCTCGCGCAGGTCGGTCATCACGGTGTCGCCGGATTCCGGGCAGTTCACGGTGAAGCCGGCCAGCAGCGCCTGCGCGAACGAGAACAGGTGGTCGCCGACCCATGCCATTGGCAGGTAGGACAGGATGTCGTCGTCGCCGGTCAGCTTGTCGAATGCGACGCCGCCTTCAGCGGCTGCCATGAACGCGCCGTGCGTCTGGCACACGCCCTTCGGCTTGCCGGTGGTGCCCGAGGTGTACAGCATCACGGCCGTGTCGTCGCTGCGGCCGAGATTGAGTTCGTGCATGAAGAAATTCGGATTCTTGCGATCGAACTCGCGGCCAAGTTCCTGCACCTTCTCGAAGGATGCAAGTTCCTTCTGCTTGTAGTGGCGCATGCCGCGTTCATCGTCATAGATGATGTGCGAGATGCGGTTGAGGTCCTGCTTGATCTCGAACAGCTTATCGACCTGTTCCTGGTCCTCGACCACGGCGAAATCGATTTCCGCGTCGTTCAGCACATAGGCCATGTCGGCTGCTGGTGCATCCTGATACAGCGGAACCGCGACGCCGCCGAGGCACTGTGCCGCGGCCATTGACCAGTACAGGCGCGGCCGGTTGTCGCCGATGATGGCCAGGTTCATGCCGCGCTTGAAGCCCATCGCCGCCAGCCCGCAGGCCAGTGCGCGGACTTCATCGGCGACTTGCGCCCAGTTCCAGGTTTGCCAGATGCCGAGGTCCTTCTCGCGGAAGGCGGGCTTGTTCGCGCGTGTTTGCGCATGCTGCAGCAGCAGGCGGGGGAAGGTCTGCCCCCCGGCGCTCTTGGTTGTCTCTACCATCGTCCCACTCTCTATAAACAGGATCTAACCGTCGTCAAGGTCTTGGGTCGGAGCGCCTGCGTGGGCGATGCAGTCGAAGTGCAGCTGCTGCCAGTAGGCGCAGCAATCATCTCGGCTTACAATGTCTCCGTTGTTCTGTGGTCAGGATACTAGACAGCGAAAGTTTTGTGAGCTGTCATTTGACCGACAATTGCCCCTTAATTCGAAACTTTCGTTGATGCACCGCACAAACCCGTCAGAGGCGATTCCCATCAAAAAACTGCTCCATCAGACCATCTGGGCAAAAGGGCTGACTACGGAGCAGATGGCCCGCGTGGAGGCAGACACGGTCGAACAGTTCGTGCCGAAGGGCGGATATATCTGCCGCAAGGGAGAAGTAACCGATGCATGGATCGGCATCATCGACGGACTGGCGAAGATCAACAACCTGTCTCCCGAGGGAAAATCGGTCACCTTCACCGGCATTGCCAGCGGCAGCTGGTTCGGCGAAGGCTCGCTGCTCAAGCAGGAACTGCGGAAGTACGATGTAGTGGCGCTGCGCGACAGCCGCATCGCCCGCATGCCGATCAAGACTTTCATGTGGCTGCTCGATACCAGCCTGCCGTTCACCCGCTTTCTTTTAATGCAACTCAACGAGCGCCTCGGCCAGTTCATCGGCATGGTCGAGTTCGACCGCTTGCTGGATGTGGATGCGCGCGTCGCACGTTGCCTGGCCTCGCTGTTCAACGCGCATCTGTATCCGGGCACCGAGCCGCTGCTGCAGATTTCGCAGGAAGAGATCGGCTACCTGTCCGGCGCATCGCGCCAGCGTGCGAACCAAGCACTGCAAGTGCTGGAGAAGGAAGGTCTGCTGAAGGTCGATTACGGCGGCATTCATATTCTCGACCTGGAAGGCCTGCGCCGCTTCGGCGCATGAAGATTCGATGACTGATCAACGACTAGGCAATTCATGGAACGACTGACCGCCGATCTGCCCTCGCTGGAATCACTGGCTGCATTCTGGTCCGCTTCGGTGGTGGCAACCAACGTGATCGTGGTCTTCAGCCTGATCGGCGCACTGCTGCTCGGCCTGCTGGTCGGATACGAACGTTCGTACAGAGGCAGGGCCGCCGGCATGCGCACCTACGGTCTGGTATGCATGGCATCGGCGGCGCTGACAGTGATCGCCGGCTATCCCGGCTACTGGTATGGCGGGCAAATGATGATCGGACTCGGTGCAGACCCGACCCGCATCATCCAGGGCATCGTTACCGGCATCGGCTTTCTCGGCGCCGGCGTGATCATGAAGGAAGGCTTCAACATCAGCGGCCTGACCACGGCGGCATCGATCTGGTCGGCATCGGTTATCGGCGTGCTGGTGGGTGTCGGCTTTTATCTCGCGGCAATGCTGCTCGCGCTGATGTCGGCGGTGTGCATGATCTGGGTGCCGAAGATCACCAACTGGTTGCCGGCGCGTCATGCGATTGCGATCGTGATGCACTTCCGGCAAGGCTATGCGCCTACCGAAGAACAGTTGCGCGCGGCGGCAACGCGACGCGGCTATGAAATCGCGCCCGGTTCGATTTCGATTTCCTTTAAGAACGGCAAGGCCGAATGGCATTTCGTCGCGGTCGCATTCAACAAATCCAGCGGCGCACCGATCAGCGAGCTGGCGCGCGAAATGGAAACCTTCGAAGGACTCGAAGGTTTCCATCTGTCGCACGCCCGTAATTGACCCCGGCTTGACATCGCTCACGCTGCAGGGGCAGTCCCTTCCTATCATCGATCACAGGCGGCATGTACCGGTGATAGCCGGCGCATGGTATTGCTTCATCGCCTGAAGTTCTCGTCAATGTCGAATGGAGATTGCCATGTCGAACGTAATGAAAGTGATCGAAGTGCTCGCCGAATCGCCGAAGAGCTGGGAAGACGCAGTGAATGCCGCCGTGGTCAAGGCAAGCGAATCGGTGCACGGCATCCGTTCCGTGTACATCAAGAACTTCGAGGCGCAGGTGGACAACGACAAGGTGATCAATTACCGCATCAATGCGAAGGTGACCTTCGAAGTCGATTGACGCAGCCGCTGGCGACTGCGCCATAGGTTGTCAGACAGTATCTCAGCCCGACAGGCCGATGCCGGTCTGCTCGTCGCGCGTGCCGCGCGCGCTCGCCGCAAAGCGCTCGAACATCTTGTCGATCACCTTCGCGTTAAACGCCGGGATATCGCCAGGCTTGCGGCTGGTGATCAGATTGCCGTCCACCACCACTTCCTGATCGACCCAGTTGCCGCCGGCATTGCGGATGTCGTCGCATAGCGTCGGCCAGCTGGTCATCGTCCTGCCTTCCACCAAGCCGCTTGACACCAGCAGCCAGCCGCCATGGCAGATTGCGGCTATCGGCTTGCCGTCATCATCCATGTCACGTACGAAACCTTGTGCTTCGGGAATGATGCGGATCTGATCGCCGTTCATCACGCCGCCGGGCAGCAGCACCGCATCGAAGTCCTTCGCATCCGCTTCCTCGAAGGTGAGATCGACATCGAACTGGTCTGCCTTGGTGTCGTGATTGAAGCCCTGCACCTTGCCGCGCTTGCTGGAGACAACCTTGGTGCTTGCGCCTTGCTGTTCCAGTGCCGCGCGCGGTTCGGTAAATTCCGATTGCTCGAAGCCATCGGTGACGAGGATGGCGATGTTCATGCCGGTGAGAGTGGTATCCATGCTGGTTTTCCTTTCATGATGCTGGCCTGCGGTTCTGCTCCTGAAGGCGTGGCACTGAAGAAGGTGCTGCTCAATAGGGTCAGTTTTGACTTGATGAAAATGCGTTAAGTTCTGTTGTCCTTTCTTGAACGTCGGCAAGCGCCGCCATAATCTTCGGGGAAGAGGGTGGAACGGTTATCTCGCGCAATGTGTCCAATCGAGCAAAACAAGATATATGCGTCGGCGGCGAGGACGCTCGGAGATAAGGACACCCCGCATCATGAAAACCGAACAGAATCCGGTTCCCGGCTTCAATCTGGAGAGCGAGGATGGAGCCGGACTGGATGCGCTTAAGGCGTCAGCCAGCACATTGCCGGCATTGCCGCCGGATTCCATGATCCTGATTCCGCTGCGTTACCTGGTGCTGTTTCCGGGCATGATCGCGCCGATCAGCCTCGGCCGCTTCACTTCAATTGCTGCGGCGGAAGAGGCGGCTCGGCGGGATTATCCGGTTGGCCTGATCCTGCAGCGCGATCCCGAGGTGGAGGCTCCCGAGCCGGAACACCTTTACCGGATCGGCACCGTCGCGACGGTGCTGCGCTATCTCACCGCGCAGGACGGCGGCCATTACCTCGTGTGCCAGGGAGAGCGGCGTTTCCGCATCATCGAGTTCCTCGACGGCTATCCGTTCCAGGCCGCGCGCGTGCAGCAATTGCCGGACCCGGACGAGCACAGCGCCGACATCGAGGCGCGCCTGATCCAGCTGAAGGAACGCACGGCGGAAATCATCGGTCTGCTGCCGCAGGCGCCGGCCGAACTGACCGGCGCGACCGAGAACATGACATCGGCATCGGTGCTCGCGGATTTCGCCGCCGGCCTGGTCGATCTGCCGCTTCCGCAGAAGCAGGATCTCCTGGAGACGCTCGATCTGCAGCAACGCATCGACAAGCTGCTCGATCACCTGGCGCGCCGTATCGAAG
>JAEZVM010000103.1 GCA_023420795.1 Pseudomonadota bacterium | reverse complement strand
CGGCCCGTTTCGTTTCTATCGGATTAGAGCGCGAGGCGCTTTCTCGCCGCGACGTATTCCGCCTTCAGCTTCTCCACCACTTCCGCCACGCTCAGCACCTGATCCATCAGGCCCACACCCTGCCCCGCACCCCAGATGTCGCGCCATGCCTTGGCCTTGGTGTCGCCGCCGGAACCGAAATTCATCTTCGACTTGTCGGCCACCGGCAGGTTGTCCGGATCGAGGCCGGCGGCGATGATCGACTTCTTTAGGTAGTTGCCATGAACGCCGGTAAACAGGTTCGTATAAACGATATCGGCGGCGGTCGATTCGACAATCGCCTGGCGGTAATCGTCGCTGACATTGGCTTCCTGCGTCGCCAGCCAGCGCGAGCCGATGTATGCAAAATCAGCTCCCATCGCCTGCGCGGCCAGAATCGCATCGCCGCTGGCGATCGATCCGGACAACGCGATCGGGCCATTGAAGAACTTGCGCACTTCGCCGACCAGCGCGAACGGCGACAGCATGCCGGCATGGCCGCCCGCGCCGGCCGCGACCAGGATCAGGCCATCGACACCCGCTTCCAGCGCCTTTTCTGCGTGGCGGATCGAGATCACGTCATGCAGCACGATACCGCCGTAGCTGTGCACTGCATCCAGCATTTCCTTCGGCGGCGCACGCAGGCTGGAGATGATGATCGGTACCTGATGCTTCACGCAGACCTCGACGTCGTGCGCGAGCCGATCGTTGGATTGGTGCACGATCTGGTTGACCGCGATCGGGCCGACCTTTGCGCCGGGATTGGTCTCCCGGAATGCGGTGAGGTCCGCCTGGATTTCGGTCAGCCAGGTATCCAGCAATTCCGCCGGACGCGCGTTCAGCGCGGGAAAGGAACCGACGATGCCGGCCTTGCATTGCGCTTTCACCAACGCGGGGCCGCTGGCGATGAACATCGGCGAAGCGATCACGGGCAAAGATAGGTTTTGCAGTACGGCAGGCAGGCGGCTGGTGCTCATGAAGACTCCCTTCGTTGGTTGGACAGGCGCGAAAGATGGTCGCGCCGGTGATTGTTGGTTGCGTTTTTCTTCAATCCGTTTATGATGTTATCAGAAAAAACAATGTTTTTGTCTAACGCAATTCAAACATGAAATCCCCAAAAACTTCCGCTGCACTCCGCCCGCCGATCGACTTCCGGCAGGCGCAGGAAGACCTGCGCAGCACCTTGCGTCAAGGCATGCTGGATGCGGCAACCCGCCTGCTGACCGAGGAAGGCCCATCCGCGCTGACGGTGCGGCGCGTGGCCGATGCGGTCAACTGCTCCACCACGCTTCTGTATTCGCTGTTCGGCGGCAAGGACGGCCTTGCGAATGAGCTGTATCTGGAAGGCTTTGCACGGCTGAAGGGTGAATTCCTCGCGGCAGCATCGCAGTCGCCGGCAAACAAGGGTGACGGCCTCGAACGCCTGCGGCTGCATGCGCGCGTCTATCACCAGTATGCGCGGAACAATCCGAGCTATTACATGGTGATGTTCGGCGACGCGATCGCCGGCTTCGTGCCGCCGGTCGAATCGCGCAAGCAGGCATGGGAATCGCTGGCCGCGCTGATCGATGCCTTCGACGAGTGCATGAAGAACGGCACCCTGCCGCCGTCGAACCCGACCGCCGCCGCGCGCCTGCTGTGGGCCGCGATGCACGGCGCAGTCAGCCTGGAACTGAAAGGTTATTACCTGAAGACCGAGCGTGCCGACGAGCTGTTCAACGCGGCCGTCGAAGCAGTGCTACTGTCGCTCAAGACCGCCACACCGGAAAAGAAAACCTGAAACCACAAGGGAGAGCACCATGAGCTATCAATGCATCAACTTCAGCATCACCGACAAAATCGCCCATCTGGTCCTGAACCGTCCCGAGGCGCTCAACACCATGCAGCCGGTGCTGTGGCGCGAGCTGACCGACGTGCTGGAAACGCTGCAGCGCGACGCCTCCGCGCGCGCATTGGTCATTTCCTCGACCGGCAAGCATTTCACCGCCGGCATGGCACTCGACGTGTTCGGCGGTGCGCCGGATAGCGTTGCGCTGAACGATGCTACCGCGGGCGGCCGCGCCAACATTGCACTGCTGCTGGCCGACATGCAGCACGTGTTCAACCTGATGGAAGGCTTGCGCATGCCGGTGATCGCCGCGATCCAGGGCGGCTGCATCGGTGGCGGCGTCGATATGGTCTGTGCCACCGACATCCGCCTGGCGACGGCCGACGCCTTCTTCTGCATCCAGGAAATCAACATCGGCATGACCGCCGACATGGGCACGCTGCAGCGCCTGCCGAAGCTGATCCCCGAAGGCATCGTGCACGAGCTCGCCTATACCGGCCGCCGCCTGCCTGCGCAACGCGCGCTCGCGGTCGGCCTCGTCAACGAAGTGTTCGAATCACAGCAGGCGATGCTCGGCGCCGCAATGCAGATGGCGCGTGAAATCGCCGAAAAGCCGCCGGTCGCGATCTGGGGCAGCAAGCAGGCGATCCACTACGCGCGCGACCATTCGACGCAGGATGCGCTGCAGCAAATGGGCTGGCTGCAATCCGGCATCTGGCGCACCGGCAACCTTATCGAGGCATTCATGGCCAAGCAGCAGGGACGTGCACCGCAGTTTGACGATTTGCCACCGATGCGCTCGTTTTTAGATGTGAAATACGAGTTGAAATAAGAACGATCGAGCGACAGGACAACCACACAAGGAGACCGACATGTTCCAACCGCAGCTCATGCAAGGCAAACGCATCCTCGTCACCGGCGGCGGCACCGGTCTCGGCCGCGCGATGGCGGAGAAATACCTGTCGCTCGGCGCCGACCTCTATATCTGCGGCCGCCGTAAACCGGTCTGCGACGATACCGCCGCGGAACTGATGGGCAAGCACGGCGGCAGCGTTAAGACCTTCGGCATCGACATCCGCGACGCTGCCGCCGTCGATGACATGGTGGAACAAATTTTCGTCGATGGCCCGCTGACCGGCCTGGTCAACAATGCTGCCGGCAATTTCATCTCGCCCACCGCCGCCTTGTCGCCGCGCGGCTTCGACGCGATCGCCAACATCGTCATGCACGGCACCTTCTACGTCACACATGCGGTCGGCAGGCGCTGGGTAGACATGGCAGCGAAGGGCCAGTGGAAACCGTCCGACGGCTACCGCAGCGTGGTATCGATCATCGTCACCTGGGTGCTGAATGGCGGCCCGTTCGTCGTGCCGTCAGCCATGAGCAAGTCCGCGATCCATGCAATGACGATGTCGCTCGCGACCGAATGGGCGCAGTACGGCGTGCGCCTGAACGCGATCGGCCCCGGCGAGATCCCGACCGAAGGCATGAGCAAGCGACTCAACCCCGGCGAGGAACCTGGCGCAAGGTCGGCGGCAATCAACCCGATGGGCCGCACCGGCAGAATAGAAGAACTGCAGAACCTCGCCACCTTCCTGATGGCCGACGGCTGCGACTGGCTGACCGGCCAGGCGATCATGATGGACGGCGGCAGCTATCTCACGGGCGGCAATTTCTACGAACTGCGCTCATGGACGCCGCAGCAATGGAAGGAAGCGCGCGACCGGATCGAAGCGCAGAACCAGAAGGACCGGGCGCAGCGGACCGCGTGAGGAAGCGGGCCGCCGCTGCCGCGCAGGCGCTCACGCTCCGGCCAGGACCGGCCTCCTGTCGGCAGTGCGCGCCAGGCTCGGCGGCGCTTCTTCGAATTTCCTCCAGACGCGCCGCAGCTGCCGGCTGGAGTTGAAGCCGGCGCGCTCCGCAACATGTTCCATGTCGAGTTGCGACTGGTTCAGCAGGTCGCGCGCCAGCGCGACGCGAATGCGGTGCAGGTAATCGACGATGCCGGTGCCCGCATGTTCGCGGAACAGGCGGGTCAGATGCCGCTCGCTGGTGCAGGCGATCTGCGCCAGTTGCGCATTGCTCCAGTCGCGTGCCGGCTCGGCTACGATCGCGTCCTGTACCCGGTGAATAGCGGGATGCACATGATTGCGAAAAGCCAGCCACGGCGACAGCTGCGGGTCGGTGCCGGTACGGCGCATGTAGATGACCATATGCCGAGAAACCGCAACACTGCATTGATAACCGGCGATCTGAGCGACCACATGCAACGTCAGGTCGATGCCAGTGCTTGCGCCGGCACTGGTGCACACTGGACCATCTTCCACGAAAATCCGATTCTCCTGCACATGGGCGCGCGGCGCCAGTTCCCGCAGCCTGTCGTAATGCGCGTAATGGGTGGTACATTGCCTGCCGTCCAGCAAGCCCGCATAGCCGGCCAGCAGCGCGCCGGTGCAGATGCACAGCAGCCGGTGGCATGGCCTGACATGCTGCCGCAGCCATGCGACGGTCGCCTGCGCCGCGTCGCTGCTGAAATCGTCGTCATTGCCGGTGCAGGCGATGATCATCACGATCGCATTGTCCGGCAATGACGCGGGCAAGGCGGAGAAACCGGTGAGTTCCAGCCCGATCGATGTGCTCAGGCGCGGCTCCGCGCTGACGTAGTGCATTCGGAACAATGGCGGCTGCCCGCTCTTTTCCGCACAGCGGTTTGCGCAGCGAAAAATTTCCGCCGGCCCGACGAGGTCGAGCGCGAACGTGTCGTCACGCAGCACGAAATAGACGGGAATTGCTTGATCCTGAGTGTTCAGTCGTTCCATTGTTATCCCACCGGTATTCCATCTGCTTTGCCGTCGCCTGCGCCAATTGCCGGCCGGCGAGCCGCTCGACCAAGTGCAGGCTCATGTCGATGCCAGCAGAGATGCCGGCTGAAGTGACTACTTTACCGCAGTCGATCCACGGCACGTTCTGCCGCAACTTCAGATCTGGATAGCGCGCCTGCAACTCTTCCTGGTCCTCCCAGTGCGTCGTTGCAGCCAGCCCGTTCAGCAGGCAGGCCTCGGCAAGGAGGAAAGCGCCGGTGCATACCGATGCGGTGATCGCGGCATCCTTTGCCTGCGCCCGAATCCAGCCTGTCACGGCATGGTTACCAAGCACTTGCGATACGTCGCCACCCGGCACGATCAGCACATCGATGTCCGGGGATGGCGGCAACACGCAGTCGGGCAGTACCTTCATCCCGCCTCTGGCGCGTACCGGGCGCATTTCAGCCGCAATCAGGAAGCAGCGGAACTGCGGCTCGGCATGGTGCATGCGGGCCTGTACCCGCGCGGCGGTCGAGAACACTTCATACGGACCGGAAAAATCGAGTATTTCGACATCGTCGAAAACCAGTATGCCTACGCTCAACATGATTTGTCCCTTGCAAGTGATGGAAGTAAGGAGCCAACACCTGCATCGTAGGCATGCGCGGTCCGGACCGATACGCGTATCAGGGACAAGAAGCGGACAAAAAGGGACAAGCCGTTTCAGCGGCTTTCATTGACATGGTTTGCGGTCCGTGAAGATCGCGGGCAGGAAAGACCAGACTATCCCCGGTTGACGAGATGTCCGTCCCGTACCTCGGCGACGCCGGCGCGCACCAGCTGCGCTATCGTCCATTGCGCAAGCTCGGCATCGGTTTTACCCAGATAGCGCCGGTTCGATTCATGGAACAGGAACATATCCGACAACATCGTCTCGACCTGTGGCAGTGGAATTTCCTGCTTCTCCAGCAGCAAGAACTTCAGCAATACCTTGATCGCATTCTGTGCATTGCGCGCGGGATCGGCGACGAAATAATCGATGCGCGAAAACGATGCGTCGAGCGCCTTGCCGATATCGGCGAATGGTGCGCCGTGGCCTGGGATGACGAGCTTCACGTCGAGCGATGCGATCAGTTCCAGCGTCGCGCGCACTTCCGCGAAGCCGGATTCACCTTCGAGTTCCGGGAACACCACGCCGAAGCCGTTTTCCCACAGTGCATCGGCGGAGATCAGGATGCGCTCGTCGGGGCAGTAGAAGATCAGCGAGTGCGGATCGTGGCCGGGTGCGGCGAGCGCTTGCCATGTCATATCACCAAGCGTGAACGTGTCGCCGGGCGCGATGGTGTCGTCGAAGCCGAAGCGTTCGCACTGCTGGCCGGTCGCCTTGTAGGTCAGCGCATCCACGTTCCATTCGCGCACCTTGTTCGCTTCGGCGGCGGGAATCGCGGTGCGGCAGCCGAAGGCGCGCTGCAGTGTCGCATTGCCGCCGCAATGATCGGAATGCAGATGCGTGTTGAGCAGACGGTCGAGCTTCCTGTCCTGCAGCGCGTGCCTGACCAGCGCGACGGTCTGCGGTGCATGCGTCACGTAGCCGCTATCGACCAGCGCGGTCTCCCTGTGACCGATGAACAGGATGTTGTTCGATGACAGCCAGCCGCGCTCGAATACGCGCATGGAGGATGGAAGCTTCATTTCTTCATCTGATAAGCGAGCGAAATCTTCGCGAACTCGACCAGCACCGCCTGCGTACCGCCGTTGAAGGTGGTGAAGGAGTTCCCGGTCCGCACCACCAGGCGCGGCGGGAAGAACCAGCTCAGGTAGGGAATGCCGATCATCTTTGCGCTGCGCACATCGCGCCACTCGACATGGCGGTTGTACATCCAGGTTTGCGTGATGCCCTTGTCATCGATGGTCACTTTCGAGCGCAGGAACCAGTAGTAGCTGATCGCCAGCATCAGCGCCGCGCCGAGTAGCAGCATCTTCACGCCGAAGCCGTATTGCAGCAGCGGAAAGCGCATCGTGATGTTGATCGCATAGCCGGCCAGCACGGCGGTGACCATGGTGGCGATCAGTTTGAACAAGTTGCTGTATGCCGGACCGGTGACGGTCTGCTCCGGCTTATAGAAAGTGAGATTCATTGCTTATCTGTTACGGTGTATGCCTTGCGGGAGTTCCTGCGCGCTCCTGAATTGCCCGGAGCGGAAGAACGGATCGCCGCGCAGGTAGGCAAGCAGCATGTCGGTGGAATCCACGCCCCAGAAGCAGCGATTATCCACGACTGCGGTAGGCACGCCAAACACCTTCGCCGCAATTGCACTTTCGCCATTGTCGCGCAGCTGCTGCTTCACTTCCGGCGCATCGAGCATCGCCGGCGTCGCCTGCAATTCCTGCAGCAGCGGCTCCCATGCGCTCGCATCGGTCGGCAGCTTGCCTTCCTGCCAGACGAAGCGGAACAGCCGATGCACGACATCCGGCCCCGAGCCGAGCGCGATGCACAGCCGCAGCAGCGGCAGAGGATTGAACGGATGCTGCGCCGGCAGCTTCAGCGGAATATCGTGCTGGTGCGCGAACCACAGGCATTGCTCGAAGATCCACGTGCGCTTCGGCGCGATCTCGGCTGGACCGACATTATCCCAGTGCTTGAGCAGGCCGGCGAACAGCAAGGGCTTGAAACTGATCTGCACATCGGCCGGCAAGGCATGCAACAGCTCGCTTTGCAGATAGGAGAACGGGGAAATGAAGTCGAAGTACCAATCGATTTTTTTCATGGCGCAGTTCTTTTCTCGTTTTCAACGCACAGGGAAGGGTCGCCCGCAATGTCGTGGCATTCGTATTGTGCCCTATCCTGGCAACTGTGATGGGAAGCTGCGCCGCGAGGAAAGATGGCGTAGCCTTGAATGTCCGGCCTTGAGCGGTTATTTCAGCGGCAGGAGCATTTCGACGCAAAGCCCGCCGGCAGCCAGGTTGAATGCACTGATAGTCCCGCCATGCGCTTCCGCTGCCCGCTTCGCAAGCGCCAGCCCGAGGCCGTGGCCTTCCACTTTTCCTTCCGCCCTGCTGCCCCGGAAAAACGGCCGGAAGATGGCGTCAAGTTCTGCCTCAGGCACGCCGTGTCCATTGTCGGAAACGCGTATCCTCAATTGCCGTTTTTCAGGGACCGCTTCCGCCTCGACTTCGATACGGCTGCCGTCTCCTGCATGTTTTACCGCATTGCGCACTACGTTCTCGATCGCACGATGCAGCAATCCCGTGTTTCCCTTGACGACAGTCTCGAATTCGTCCGACAGGCTGACCGTGCTT
>JAEZVM010000083.1 GCA_023420795.1 Pseudomonadota bacterium | reverse complement strand
GTGTCGAAGAACGCTGCCGTTCCCAGTTCAAAGTCCAGCTTGCGCAGGCCATCGGCAAAGGCCGACGTCAGGCGATGCACGCGCTGTGCGATCGTCTTCAGCCCTTCCGGACCGTGATAGACCGCATACATGCCGGCGATGTTCGCCAACAGCACCTGTGCGGTACACACGTTGCTGGTCGCCTTTTCACGGCGGATGTGCTGTTCGCGCGTCTGCATCGCGAGCCGGTAAGCCTTGTCGCCGCGGCTGTCGATCGACACGCCGACAATACGACCCGGCATCACCCGCTTGTGCGCATCGCGGGTCGCGAAATACGCGGCATGCGGGCCGCCGTAGCCGAGCGGCACGCCGAAACGCTGCGCCGATCCAATCGCGACATCCGCACCGAATTCTCCGGGCGGCTTCAGCAGGGTCAGCGCCAGCAGGTCGGCTGCGACCACGACCAGAGCGTTCTTCGCATGCGCCTTTGCCACCGTATCGGCGTAATCATGGATTTCGCCGTCGAGCGCCGGATACTGCAGCAGTACGCCGAAGCAGTCCTGCTGATCGAGGTCGGTGCGATGATCGCCGACCACCACCTCGATGCCGATCGGCTCGGCACGCGTGCGCACGACGTCGATGGTCTGCGGGAAGCAGTCCTGCGACACGAAAAAGACCTTGCTCTTGCTCTTCGAACTGCGTTGACAGAAAGTCATCGCCTCCGCCGCCGCCGTCGCCTCATCGAGCAGTGAAGCATTCGCGATCTCCATGCCGGTCAGGTCGGAAATCATGGTCTGGAAGTTCAGCAGCGCTTCCAGACGACCCTGCGAAATCTCGGGCTGGTAAGGCGTGTATGCGGTGTACCAGGCCGGGTTCTCCAACAGGTTGCGCAGGATGACGTTCGGCGTGTGGGTGTTGTAGTAGCCCATGCCGATCCAGGACTTGAACAGCTGGTTCTTCGACGCGATCTTCTGCAGTTCGTCCAGCACTTCCGGTTCATTGCGCGCTTCACCCAGCTCCAACCCATCGTGGGAAAGGATCGAGCCCGGCACCACCTTCTTGATAAAGGCATCCATCGAATCGAAGCCGAGCATTGCGAGCATCGCCTTCCTGTCCGCTTCCGCCGGGCCGATATGCCTATCGATGAAGTCGGTGTGCTGCTGCAGATCCTCGAACGCAGCCCGTTTCTGAACCATGGTTACCTCTCAAAACTGGGTGGGAATTTAGTGACAGAGAACCGGCGATTGCCGCCGATTCCCCGGAAAAAATGTGTCGCGTCAGCCGAGCGTGTCGAGATAGGCCTTGTAGGCGGCCTCATCCATGAAGCCGTTCAGGTCGTCGGTCTGCGCCGGCTTGAACTTGAAGAACCAGCCTTCGCCCATCGGGTCCTCATTGACCTTGCCCGGCTCGTCGGCCAGCGCCGCGTTCGCTTCGGTCACCACGCCTGCAGCCGGCATCATGATTTCGCCAGCAGCCTTCACCGATTCGATGATCGCGGCTTCCTCGCCTTTGCCGAGTTCCTTGCCGGCTTCCGGCACCTGTACGTACACCACGTCGCCGAGGTGATCCTGAGCATAGTCAGTGATGCCGACCGTCACCAGACCGTCGTCCTCAATGCGCAGCCATTCGTGTTCTTGCGTAAATACGGTCTTGCTCATCTTTCACCTCATTTAAAGTTATTGATTGGTTGTTATTGCGGTCGTTTCCATCCGAGGTCCGGACGGCAAGGCACACCGGCGTTCATGCGGCGAAATTGTAGAGGTTTCGCTGTTTTTATTGTATTCAAACAGAGCCGCCATGCATTTACAAAAGACTTTTTCACTCATTTTTTTATTTATATTTAAAAAGTTCGGTTCAGTATATTTTTATTTTTGAAATTTGAATCAACACCCACCGCTTGCACTTCAGTCAATGGAGGAAACATGGATATCGAAACCCGGCAAAAATTCGAGGAATGGGCCGCAACGCAGGATATGGATCTGAAGCCGGGCCGCTGCACGATGGGCGAACCCCAATATGCGAATTGCGACACGGATTTCGCTTGGGCAGCGTGGAAGGAACAGGAACAGCGGATTCGGGCGCTTGAACGGGAACTGGAAGAGGCAAGGAAGATTCTGGATGCCGCCGGTAAGGCGGCCGAAAGCAAAGGCTGAGCCGCATCCAACTGCAAATCACGTTGGCGCCATGCTTTTCGCTTGCTGTCAGTTGATTGACGTTCGCGTGCGCAATGCCTTGAAAAACAGAGGAATTCGTGTCGGAAGCTGCACCGATTCTGGTGCGGAGAGAAGATTGGCAGGATTTGGTGCGGCCAGCCGGAATCGAACCGGCACGCCATTTCTGGCGAGAGATTTTAAGTCTCTTGCGTCTACCAATTTCGCCATGGCCGCACGCGAGCGCGCTATTCTATCAGAACAGTCCTCTGCGCCGGGGCGGTTCAAGACCGTGAACGGCGCTCGTAACGCTTCAGACCCCGCAACGATTAAATAGGGATTTTTCCCTATTCCCCTCCACCTTTCTTCCAATTTTCACGAGTTTCCATACGGCATATGCTGGGCTGCAATGATCAATGGATCACCAATGGAGCCTCGAATGAGCACGAAACCCGACCTTTCCCGGCGCGCCTTCCTGGCGGCGCTACCGGCCGTCACCGCCGGCATGGCCGCGCCAGCGGTCGCGGCCGACGCGACTTCGCCCCACTGGGGCATGCTGATCGATACGCGGCGCTGCATCGGCTGCCAGGCCTGCACCATCGGTTGTTCGATGGAGAACGCCCTGCCCGAAGGACAGTTCCGCACCACAGTCGCGACCTATGCCGTGTCCGATGAGACCGGCAAGACCAGCCTCGCGGTCGTGCCGCGCCTGTGCAACCACTGCGAGCAGCCGCCGTGCATACCGGTTTGTCCGGTCGGCGCGACCTTCAAGCGCAAGGATGGCGTGGTGCTGGTCGATGGCGACAAATGCGTCGGCTGCGCCTATTGCGTACAGGCCTGTCCGTACGAGGCACGCTTCATCAACCACCACACCGGCAAGGCCGACAAGTGCACCTTCTGCAGCCACCGCGTGGAGGCGGGCCTGCTGCCGGCCTGCGTCGAGACCTGCGTCGGCGGCGCGCGCATCTTCGGCGACCTGAACGATCCTGCCAGCAAGATCAGCCGCCGCATCGCCGATGCCGGCGACAAGACCAGCGTGCTCAAGCCGGAAGCGGGTACGAAGCCGAACGTCTTTTACATCGGGCTGGACAAGGAACTGGACGGTCGCGTCGATGGCGCTTCCGCCGCCGAGATGATGTGGCGCCCGAACCAACACGGAGGATGAACATGAACACCATCGTCGAAGTAATCGGCTTTCCGCGCGAACCGGGCTGGCTGCCGTGGGCGGTGCAGTATTTTTTCCTGATCGGGATTTCCACCGCCGCCTTCTTTCTGTCGCTGCCCGGCCTTGTGTGGCGCCGACCGGACTGGCAGGGCGTGTCGCGGCGCGCGCTGCTGGCGGCGCTGGTGTGCGGGCTGGCGGCGCCGGTGGCGCTGCTGGCGGATTTGCACCAGCCGGGGCGCTTCCTGAACTTCTACCTGCATCCGAACCTCGGCTCGTGGATGGCCTGGGGTTCGTTCTTCATTCCGCTCTACCTGTTCGGGCTGCTCCTCTACACATGGTTCAGCCTTCGGCCGCTGCTGGCGCAGATGGGTGAGCAGCCGGATGCTGGCCCGCGCCTTGCCGCGCTCTATCGGATGGCAGCCTATGGCGGCCACGACAATGCGGGCGCGACACGCATGGCGGCATTGCTCGCGGCGCTCGGCGCACTGCTGGTGCTGCTCTATACCGGCATGGAAGTGATGGTGGTGCATGCGCGGCCGTTGTGGGACACGCCGCTGCTGCCGGTGATCTTTGCGGTCACCGCTCTCACCGGCGGGATCGGCATGATCGCCCTGTTCGAGGCGCTGGCCCGCAAGCGCTCTTCCGCACCGTTGATCAACCGCTGGCTGGAAGGCTGCCAGTGGACGACGCTGTCGCTGCTGGCGACCTGGCTGGTTTCCGCGATCACCGGCGTCTCGCCCGGCGCGGCCGAGGCGCTGGCGGCGATGCGCGGCTCCTTCGGCTGGCTGCTGACCTTCGGTTGGCTGCTCGGCACCACTGTATTGACGCTCTGGCTGGCGCGCAACCGGCGCAATGCACTGCTGCTGCCCGCGCTGCTGGCGCTGCACGGCGCGTGGGCGGTGCGCTGGATCGTGTTCATGGGCGGCC
>JAEZVM010000076.1 GCA_023420795.1 Pseudomonadota bacterium | reverse complement strand
ATACGCCGACCGACTCGATCATTGCATTCGGCTCATAGCAGAACATACTCGCCATCTTCGAATTCACAAAGCGGAACCGGCCACCTTGCGCGACATAGACACCAACCACCGAGTTTTCCGCGACGCCCCGGAACATCGATTCCGCCTGCGACAGCTTCTCGTGCTTCTGTTCCAGGCGCTCGACCAGCGCGCCGATGCGCTGCGCGGAATAGTTGAAGGCGTCCGCCAGCTGCCCTATTTCATCGTTCGATCGGTACTCGATGCGTGCATGGTAATTTCCATGCGCCAGTTCATGGCTGCCGTGGACCAGATCACGCAAAGGAGAAACGATGCGGGTGCGAACCAGAATGAACAGGACCGCCAGCACCAGAATATCGACCAGAAGAACCAGATAAATCGTATTGAGCGCCCGCGCCTGCTCACGCTGCGCATCCAGCGTCAGCGACTGCATCAGCTGCTCGGCGCCCCTGAGCATGGCCGCGGCTCCGACGGTGATCTCGCCAAACTGCGCTGCATTCACGGTGGTTGAACTGGTGTTCAAAAGAGTGGATTCGATATACGCGCGATAGCGCATCCAGTTGCGACGAAGCCCTTCAAGTTCCGCGCGCTGCTGCAGAGTCAGTGTCTTGATCTCATAACCAAAGGCGAGGCCGCCATTGGCCAGTGCGTTCAGGGAGTCCTCATACTCATGGATGTCGCTTTCGGCGGAATCCTTGCCGGGTGCCCAGCCGTTCAATGCGTTGCTGGTGTTGAGAGCGATTTTCTGGCTCAAAAAACGCAGCTTGCCGGCGACATTGACCGTGGCGGCGACACCGTTGAATTCCTCCAGCATGCCGCGCACGACCACCACATTGGCAATGCCTAGCAAAAGCAACAATAAAAATACCGCACCGATTTTCTTGCTGATAGTGACACGCGGCGCAACAGAAGGGGGCGTCTGTTGGGGCGGTGGCGGCCTTAATTCTTCAGCGAGGTCCATAGATGTTTTGCCCAGAAATAGTGAGGTGTTGCAAGCAGCCTCCTAGAAATAATGAGGGCAGGCGTCTCCGTATAGCCTTTTGGAATCAACCAATATCTTAGAATAATTGCTCTAAGTCAATACCGAATAAGTGGTATAGGACTGACGTGGCGAACGTGCTACGGATGAGGTGATATGGGAAATTGGGCGCTCCGGAAAAGTAGGAGCGACCATTACAGGTAATTAGGGAGCGCGCGGCGTTGTGCCGACATGACACATCTATATGAGGCTTCGTCTATGAAAGAACTTCTTGGGCAAGTACTATCGCGCCACCTATTGCATTTCTAATAAGACGACTATGTAGCAGACGTTCCTTCATTCTCATACCGGGCAAGGCTGCCCGGCAGCTTGGCCGCCAACTCCTCCGTGCCGCTTATCGTCAGCCCCAGATCGCGCAACAAGCCGTCCTTCAATCCGTAAATTACGCTGTGGATCGTAAGCGACTGGCCACGCTCCCAGGCATCCTGGACGATCGTGGTCTGGCATACGTTGGCGACCTGTTCGATCACGTTCAATTCGCACAGACGATCCTGCCTGACCTTTGTAGGAAGCGCTTCGCCGAGATAGCGTTCATGTTTCTGGTGCACGTCCTGCACATGGCGCAGCCAGTTGTCTGCAAGGCCGATCCGGCGCCGCGCCAGCGCCGCATGCACGCCTGAGCAGCCGTAATGGCCGCAGACGATGACATGTTTGACTCCCAGCACATCGATTGCGAACTGCAGGACCGACAGGCAGTTTAGGTCGGTATGCACGACGACATTGGCGATATTGCGATGGACGAACAGTTCGCCGGGCAGCAGGCCCACGATTTCATTGGCCGGAACACGGCTGTCGGCGCAACCGATCCACAAATATTCCGGTGATTGCTGACCGGTCAGTTTCTTGAAGAAATCGGCGTCCTGCGCCACCATCGACGCCGCCCATTCGCGATTGTTGCCGAACAGGTGGTGCAGCGTGCGGTTGTCCTTGTTTTGCTCTGTCATCTGCTCAAGTGAACGGAGAAGTGGATTCAGGGCCGCGCCCTGAAAGGAGATGCAGGCGATGTGGGAAATAAACCTGCGCCGGGCTCAGCGCATTATACCGGGATGACCCGGTTCCCCAATGTGGAAAGCGCCAGCCGGCGCAGGAAGCAGATCGCTGCGCCGCCAGCCGGATCAACCGACGGCGCAGCAAGGGTTTTTACGCAGCTTAATAGGTGGCGTTACCGCGAGGAGCCTCATCCTGCTTTTCGCCGAGCAGCAGCGGCTTGAGCCGCGAATCGGCGGGATTGTCGCCCAGCCAGATCTTGAGAATCGCATTGTAGAAGGCGAGATCCGGCAAGACATCCGATACTCGCTTGCCGTTAAGGTGGATTACCGTGCCAGAGCCGGGAATCCAGTCCGTTGTCAGCACGTCACCCTTCTTCAATTCCGGAACCGAAGCGAAGATTTCACCGAATTTCTGCAGCTGCATGATCATTTTTGCTTTTTCGGCTCTGTCGCTGTTCTTCTGGATGCCGCTCATAAAGCTGCGCCCGAAATCCTCGTTGCTGATGTCGCGCATCGGCACGATGGTCACACGCCGGGCGCCCGGCAATGCCAGAACCTCCTGTACGGTGGTTTTCTTTTCGGGAAGGTAAAGGCCGGCGACATACACCTTGAAAATCGCCTTGTACCGGATGCCGGCGCCATTCAGTTTCAGATCCTGGTTCGCCACGCGAACGGTGTCATCCAGTCTGACTCCGCTGATCTCCGCCGCTGTCGCGGAACCCGCGATCAGCAGGACCATGGTAAGGAAGCCAAACGCACGAGTGAGATAAGTGCCCATGTTCATACTGTCTCCCTGATGATATTTATAAGTCGTTGATCGGATCGACAATCGCTTCCCTTCCGAAAGAACTTGAAAAGAGAATCTCCAAGCGATTGATAAATGTCATAGTAATAAAAAAACCGCTGATCCGTAGAATCAGCGGTTTTTTTCGTGGCTACGGCGAGACGCCGCATGCGGCCCAAATGCCTCGATTACTCGAAAAACTCCTTGACCTTGTCCTTCCACGACTTGCTGTGCGGGCTGTGCTTGGAGCCGCCGGCCGTCGTCAGTTGCTCGAATTCCTGCAGCAACTCCTTCTGACGCTCGGTCAGCTTCACCGGCGTTTCGACCACCACATGGCAGAACAAGTCGCCCGCGTATCCCGATCGCACTCCTTTGATGCCCTTGCCGCGTAGACGGAAGGTCTTGCCAGATTGAGTTCCTTCGGGAAGCGTGAACGACGCCTTGCCGTTCAGCGTAGGCACTTCCACTTCACCACCTAGTGCCGCCTTCGCAAACGACACCGGAATCTCGCAATGCAGGTCGTCGCCGTCGCGCTGGAATACGGAATGCTGTTTGATGCGGATTTCAACATACAGATCGCCCGGCGGGCCGCCGTTCATGCCTGGTTCGCCATTGCCGGACGAGCGAATGCGCATGCCGTCGTCGATGCCAGCCGGGATCTTTACTTCCAGCGTCTTGTTACGCTTGATGCGTCCCGCACCGCTGCACGCAGTGCAAGGCGTCGGAATGATCTTGCCGGTCCCGTGGCACTTCGGGCAGGTCTGCTGAATGCTGAAAAAACCCTGCTGCATGCGCACCTGGCCCTGACCGCCACAAGTGGTACAAGTCGTCGGCGAGGTACCCGGCTTGGCGCCGGAACCATGGCAAGTATCGCATTCGGTCCAGGACGGCACGCGGATGGTGGTGTCGAAACCGTGCGCCGCCTGCTCCAGCGTGATTTCCAGGTTGTAGCGCAAATCCGCGCCGCGATAGACCTGCGGCCCGCCACCGCGTCCACCGCGCGCGCCTTGGCCAAAAATGTCGCCAAAAATGTCGCCAAAGGCATCCGAAAAGCCGCCGTAACCGCCGGCACCTGCGCCGAAACCTCCGCCGGCCATATTCGGATCGACGCCCGCATGCCCGTAACGGTCGTATGCTTCGCGCTTGCCGGCATCGGACAGCATCTCGTAGGCTTCCTTCGCCTCCTTGAACTTCTCTTCCGCTCCCTTGCTATCCGGATTGCGGTCCGGATGGTATTTCATCGCGAGCTTGCGGTACGCCTTCTTGATCTCGTCATCCGAGGCGTTTTTCGCTACACCCAATATCTCGTAAAAATCGCGCTTCGCCATTTTGTCGGCACCTTCTGTTCAAGCGAAAACGCCGAGCCGAGGATCGCATGACGATCGCTACGACTCGGCGGCTCATCGCGGCGAGGGTCTCCCCTCTAGTCCCGCGACGCGGACATATTATTTATCTTTGACTTCCTTGAAGTCGGCATCCACGACGTCTTCTTCATTCGGCCGTGCTTCCGATGCGCCCGCTGTTCCGCCGGCCGCGCCAGCCGCACTTGCGGCCCCCGCCTGCTGCGCCTGCGCATCGGCGTACATCTTCTCACCGAGCTTCTGCGCAGCATTCGAAAGCGCGGCGACCTTCGCGTCGATCGCGGACTTGTCGTTGGCCTTGAGGGCTTCTTCCAGGTCCTTGATCGCTGCTTCGATCTTCTCTTTTTCGCCGCCGTCGAGCTTGTCGCCGTATTCGGTCAATGCCTTCTTCGTCGAGTGCACCAGCGCATCGCCCTGGTTGCGCGCATCGGCCAACTCCTTCAGCTTCTTGTCCTCGTCCGCGTACAGCTCCGCGTCCTTCACCATCTTCTGAATTTCTTCCTCGGTCAGACCGGAGTTCGCCTTGATGGTGATCTTGTTTTCCTTGCCGGACGCCTTGTCCTTCGCGCCGACGTGCAGGATGCCGTTGGCGTCGATGTCAAAGGT
>JAEZVM010000075.1 GCA_023420795.1 Pseudomonadota bacterium | reverse complement strand
TGATTCTCTGCGCGAGCGCCGCTGTGGCCGGTATGGTGATCGCCTTCCTCATCACACGGCAACTGATCCGCACGCTTGGTGCGGAGCCCGCAGCGGTGAAGGGGCTGGCGGAAGCTGTCGAGCGGGGGGAACTGTTCCGCGAAGCGGAGCTTCAGTCGGGGGACGTGAATAGCATCATGGCCACGCTGGCGAGAATGGCCAGTTCACTGCGGAGCACAGTGGCCGGCGTGCGACATGCGGCGGAAGGCGTGGCGGCAACCAGCGAGGAGATCGCGCAGGGCAACCATAACCTGTCGGCGCGCACCGAGCGGCAGAAGGATGCGCTTGAGAAGACCGCCTCATCGATGGCGCAGCTTACCGAGACGGTGCGACAGAACAGCGACAGCGCGCGGCAGGCGAACCAGCTCGCCGAATCGGCATCGGACGTTGCGCTCAAGGGCGGCAGGGTGGTTTCGCAGGTGGTCGATACCATGGGCTCGATCAACGAATCGGCAGAGAGAATCGCCGACATCATCGGCGTGATCGACGGCATCGCTTTCCAGACCAATATCCTCGCACTGAATGCGGCGGTGGAAGCGGCGCGGGCGGGCGAGCAGGGGCTCGGTTTCGCGGTCGTTGCGACCGAGGTGCGCAACCTTGCACAGCGTTCCGCCGCCGCAGCCAAGGAAATCAAGGCGTTGATCACCGATTCTGTCGGGAAGGTCGCGACGGGGGCACAACTCGTCGATGAAGCGGGTGCGACCATGCAGGAAATCGTGAACAGCGTCCAGCGCGTCACCGACATCATGGCCGCAATCATGGCGGCCAGCGAAGAACAGAGCGCGCGTATCGAGCAGGTCAGCGATGCGGTCGCCCAGATGGATCACGTTACCACCCAGAACGGCATGTTGGCGGAACAGGCTGCCGCCAGCGCGGCCTCGCTGCAGGAACAGGCTGCCAGCCTCGCCGCGGCGGTCAGCGTGTTCAAGCTCGATGAGGCATATGGTGCGGAACGTGCAGAGGCGCCGCGCCTGCACGCCTGAGTCCACGCCGGTTCAACCGGTATTTCTCAAGCCCGCTGCGATACCGTTGATCGACAGGTGGATGCCTCGCCGGACCCGTTCATCCAGCTTGCGGCCCTCTGCGCTCGCAGCGCGATGGCGCTTGATCAGCTCGACCTGCAGGTGATTGAGCGGATCGAGATAGGCGAAGCGATTCTTGATGGAGCGCGCCAGCAAGGGATTGCTTGCCAGACGTTCCCTCGCGCCGGTGATCGCGGCGAGACAATTGCTCACGCGCTCATGTTCTTCCACGATGCGCTTGAAAATGTTGTTGCGCAATTTCCTGTCGCTAACCAGCCCGGCATAGCGGGATGCGACTGCGAGATCGGTCTTTGCCAGAACCATGTCCATGTTCGACAGCAGTGTGGCAAAGAACGGCCACTCCCTGAACATCGCACGCAGTAGCGTCATACGTTTTTTCTCGTGCTGGCCATCGTCTTCCTGCAGCCATGACGCTACCGCGCTGCCGAAGCCATACCAGCCCGGCAGCAGCAGTCGGCATTGGCCCCAGGAGAAGCCCCATGGAATAGCGCGCAGGTCCTCGATGCGTCGCGTCGATTTGCGCGATGCTGGCCGGGAGCCGATATTCAGTTCGGCGATTTCGGCGATGGGAGTCGCCGAGAAGAAATAATCGGTGAAGCCGGGCGTTTCATACACCAGATCGCGGTAGGCGCGATAGGCGCGCTCCGAAAGCTCTTCCATCACGCTCTCGAACCCTGCGAGCTTTTTCGCCTGCCGCCCTTCCTCTGCATGCGGCACCAGGCTGGCTTCCAACGTGGCGGCTACCAGCAGTTCAAGATTGCGATGCCCGATCTCGGGATTGGAAAACTTCGAC
Source organism: Pseudomonadota bacterium (assembly GCA_023420795.1). Lineage (GTDB taxonomy): Bacteria > Pseudomonadota > Gammaproteobacteria > Burkholderiales > Burkholderiaceae_D > Noviherbaspirillum. The sequence continues at coordinate 4,011 of JAEZVM010000075.1, read as the reverse complement.
GCAATGATTTCGCCTTGTTCTGTCAGGCGGATCTGGCCGTTCACCGTACCCGGAGGCTGCGCCAGAATCGCCTCGTAGCTTGGACCGCCGCCGCGCCCGACGGTGCCGCCGCGCCCGTGGAAAAGCCGCAGCCGCACGCCTGCGCCGTCGAACAGTTCCACGAGGCGGTTTTCCGTCTTGTAAAGCTCCCAGTTCGAGGTCAGGAAGCCGCCATCCTTGTTGGAATCGGAATAACCGAGCATGACTTCCTGCAGATTGCCCTGCCGCTCGATTAGGCGACGCACCTGCGGCAGCGACATGAAGCTCTCCATGATGTCGGCGGCGCAGCGCAGATCGGGAATGGTTTCGAACAGCGGAATGACCATCAGTTCCATTCGCGCATCGGTCAGTTGCCCGGCATCCCATTCCATCTGAAGCAGGCCGGTTTCCTTTTGCAGCAGCAGCACTTCCAGCAGGTCGGACACGGTTTCCGTGTGCGAAATGATGTAGTTGCGGATCGCGCGCTCACCATAGCGCTGGCGGATTTCGCGTGCCGAGCGCAGGATGGACAGCTCGGACTCAGTCTCGGCGGAGTAGGTCAAATACGGCGAGTGGAGCAGGCGTGGTTTGCTCAATTCATCCAGGAGCAGCTCGATCTTTTCCTGTTCCGGCAGGCTGGCGTAATCCTGATGCGCCTTGGCGTGGGAGAACAGTTCGGCGAGTACCCGTTCATGCACATCGGAGCTTTGGCGCATGTCGAGCGTGGCAAGGTGGAAGCCGAAGATTTCCGCTGCACGTTTGAGCGCCGCCAATCGCGGCCTGATGAGCGCTGCGCCGTGATGCGATCGTAGCGAATCGACCAGAATCTGCAGGTCGCTGCTGAATTCGACGGCATTCGCATAGGGCGCCGCTGGGCCGACTTCCTGTCGCAGCACATGGGCAGCGCCGAGCGTGCGCGCGGTGGCTGCCAGGCGCGCATATAGCCCGATCAGTGCACGACGATAGGGTTCGTCGGTGCGATGGGAGGAGTGGTCGGGCGACGCGTCGGCCAGCGCCTGCAGTTCAGGGCTGACGCCCACCAGAAGAGTGGAAATCGACAGTTCCGCGCCCAGTGCATGCACCTCGTCCAGATAGAAGTCGAAAATCGCGGTCGATTGCCGTACCAGCGCGTGCTGCATGGTTGCGGCATTGACGTTCGGATTGCCGTCGCGGTCGCCGCCGATCCAGCTACCCATCTGCATGAATGGCGGCAGCTCCCCGCCGGCTGCATGACGTTGCGGGAACTGCGCGGCGATTTCGTCCTCGATAGACTCGTACAGGGCTGGCAGTTCGCGCAGGAACGTGATCCGGTAATACGAGAGCGCGTTCTCGATCTCGTCCGCGACGGTGAGTTTCGAAAAGCGCAGCATGCGCGTCTGCCACAGCGTGGCGACATACGCGTGCAGCAGTTGCGTGTTGTGCGCCATCTCCGTCGGCGTCAGCGGATGGTCTCGTTCGGCCAGCAGCTTCGCGATCTCGCGTTCGGCATCGAGAATGCTCTTGCGCTGCACCTCGGTCGGGTGCGCGGTCAGCACCGGCGATATCAGCGCTTCCCTGAAAAAGTCGCGCACCGTCGTGCCCGATACGCCGGCTTCGTCCAGCCGCGACAACGCATAGGCGATGCTGCCTTGCTGCGGCGCCGAGCCGGCCAGCAGATGCGCACGGCGACGGCGATTGTGGTGCTGGTCTTCCGCGATATTGGCCAGATGCGAGAAGTAGGAGAACGCGCGCACCACCGAAATGGTCTGATCGCGTGTGAGTTTCTTCAACAGCCGGTCGAGCTCGGCGCCCGCCTGGTTGTCCGATTCGCGGCGAAAGCGCACCGCGGTCTGGCGGATGGTTTCGACAACCTGAAATACCGTTTCACCTTCCTGTTCGCGCAGCACATTGCCGAGCAGGCGGCCGAGCAGGCGGATGTCTTCTTTTAGCGGAGCGTCCTTGTCTATCGCTGACGATGTATTGGATTTTTTGGCCATGTTGAATGATTGCAATCAGGATTCGAGAGGCGCCCAAGCGGGCATGGTTCGCAGGCATGCGCATGATAGAATCTGCGCCGATGATGCGTTCAGCGTCAATGAAAAGCGAAAGAGCCCGCCGTGAAAGTATCCCCACCTTCCAGATTAGTGATTGCATCGCGCGAAAGCCGTCTCGCGATGTGGCAAGCAGAGCATGTCCGAGCCAGGCTGTTGGCATTATATCCAGAGTGCAGTGTCGAGATTCTCGGCATGACCACACAGGGCGACCAGATTCTTGACCGCGCGCTTTCCAAGGTGGGCGGCAAGGGCTTGTTCGTGAAGGAACTCGAAGTCGCGATGGCGGAACGTCGCGCCGATCTCGCCGTCCATTCGCTGAAGGACGTGCCGATGGAATTGCCAGAAGGATTTGCTCTGGCAGCGGTACTGGAGCGCGAAGATCCGCGCGATGCGTTTGTCTCGAACGACTATGCATCGCTCGATGAACTGCCGGACGGCGCCGTCGTCGGCACCAGCAGCCTGCGACGCCAGGCGCTGATCGCCGCCCGCTATCCGAAGCTTGTGATCCGGCCGCTGCGCGGCAATCTCGATACCCGTCTGGGCAAGCTCGATCGCGGCGAATATGCGGCGATCATCCTTGCAGCCGCCGGCCTGAAGCGGCTCGGCATGCCGCAGCGCATCCGCGCTCTGATCGCGCCGGAACAGAGCCTGCCTGCACCGGGACAGGGCGCGATGGCAATCGAAATTCTCGACGGCCGCGATGACCTGATGCAGCTGCTGGCCCCGCTCAATCACGAACCCACCGCGCAGGCAGTCAGCGCCGAGCGCACCGTATCCAGAATATTCGGCGGCAGCTGCCAGATTCCGCTGGCGGCATTCGGTACCGTGGACAACGATGCCATGCGCCTGCGCGCAATGGTTGCCACGCCCGACGGCAAGCGTATCGCCGCTGCCGAAGCGTCCGGCCCGGCCAATTCATCTGAAGCGCTTGGTCGGCAAATCGCGCAGGCGCTGCAGGCACAAGGCGCGGACGACATCCTTGCCGCGTGCAGGGCAATGGACGCAGTCTGACGCGGACCCGAAACTCCGAACGCGGCTCTTGCAGCCGCCAGTTTTTCCGCAGCGCGGGCCAATATCCGGCCCGCTTTTGAGCCCGCACGAGCCGCATCATCCGATCGCAAGATGAAAGACCGTCATGCCCGCCCCGTAGTCGTCACCCGCCCGTTCGCGCAGGCGACGCCACTGGCGCAGCGCATTGCTGCGACCGGGCGCGAGGCTGTGATATTTCCGCTGCTGGATATTCTGCCCCTGCCTGATCAGTCGAGGTTGCAGGACGCGCTCCGCAATCTGGACAAATATGCAATGGTTGCGTTCGTCAGCTCGAATGCGATCGATGCCGCGTTCACACTGCTGAAGACATGGCCGGCGCAGGTAGCGATTGCGGTGGTCGGCGAGGGAAGCAAGGCGGCGCTGGCACGGCACGGCGTGAATTCTTCGAATGCGGCGATCTTCAGTCCGAGAGATCCGAACCGGACCGACTCGCAAACCCTGCTCGAAGTGCTCGACATCGATACGTTGCAAGGCAAGGGCGTCCTCATCATCCGCGGTGAAACCGGCCGCGAGCTGCTGGCCGATGCCTTGCGCGAGAAAGGCGTGGAGGTGGAGCAGGTGGCCGCTTACCGGCGCGTAGCACCGGCGCTCGATCGGAGCGGGCGCGCGGAATTGCTACGCCTGCTGGACGGCGAAGCCGACTGGGTGATTACCAGCTCCGAAGCATTGCGCATCCTGATGCAGATGGTGCGCGACGTCGCCGGCGAAACCGGAGTCGCTAAAATGCAACAGCAATACCTCATCGTGCCGCACATAAGAATCGCCGAAACCGCGCAGATGCTCGGTTTTGCCAATATCACGCAGACCGGATCCGGCGACGAACAGCTGATAGCCGCGTTACAATTTCGAGCATGAACGAATTGCCATCCTCTTCCAACTTGAATCAGTCAGCGCAAGCGACTTCCTCTTC